>NZ_JARIXR010000017.1:0-149061 GCF_029269205.1 Pseudomonas sp. 1912-s
GGCTAAACCGGCGTCCTGCCGGTTTACCCGCTCCGTACTACCTGCGTYCGGCCAGCGTGGTTTAACGGGGCGCCTAAGATCAAGATCAAAAGCAGATCAACAGCACAGCGGCCTACAGGCCGGCTTGAGTGGTGTGAAGCAAAGGCAACATCAAGATCAAAAGCTACAGCGGGCACGGTCAAATGTGGGAGCTGGCTTGCCTGCGATGGCATCGCCTCAGTGCATCTGAAAAACCGAGTTGTCTGCATCGCAGGCAAGCCAGCTCCCACAGAAAAGCAGAGCTGCAGCAGTTTCAGATTTGGTTTTCGCTTTGGCTTTTGATCTGGCTTCTACCACTCAAGCCGGCCTGTAGGCCGCTGTGCATTTGCTTTTGATCTGGCTCTGACTGCCCCAATAAGCCCGAGGCCGAACGCAGGGATTGAGGAGCGGGTAAACCGGCAGGACGCCGGTTTAGCCGCGACGGGGCAGGGACGCCCCGTCGCGGCGGCCCGCGGAGCAATTCCGGAGTGAGGGAACACCGAGCCTAGGCGAGGTGCCGACAGGCGGGGCAGAGCCCTTTGGTTACTTTGGGGCTTTTCCAAAGTGACTCGCTGTAAGAGCGAAACCATAAGTAGCCGTTACCTGAATAACGGATATGTACACACACGAAGAAACAATTCCCACCGCATTCCGGCGCAAACAAAACTGTTCCCATGACGCGCACGTAACCCCCGCCTGTGACCTTTCTCTACGGCAACGTGCCATCACCGCAAATGCGGTTACCCCGCTACACACTTAAACTCAGAAAAATCACGCACCATTTTCGCGCAGACATTTCTTACGCCGCCCTTTCCTGGATCAGAATCCACGGCGAAACCACCACCGCCCACAAGCTCGGATCCCGCTCAACCAGGTCCAACGCCCGCGTCGCAGACACCTCGCCCAGACTCCCCGCAGCCAGCCAGGCAGCGACTTTCTCACGGTTGTCCTCAGCCATGCCCTCGGCGGCCTCGATCAAATCCAGCCCGGCGTCGACCCACAATAGGGCACCCTTGGCAAAGAACGGCTCAAGCTCCTTCCAGGAAATTTCGGCGGTTTCACCAAGCAGCTTGGCATAGAGGGTGCTAGGTTCTTGCGTCATGGGAGTTCACCTGAAGAAAAATCGGCGCAATCATAACGTCGAGCGGCAGGCAGAAAAACCCAGTTGCAAATGAGGCACCGAACGAAAGTGTCAGGAAAGCCAAGGATTGCCCGAAACTCTGGCATCACCCCGCCGCAATTCTGTCTTTTTCTTTCATTTAAGCGACATACCCGGGTTTTGCCCCCAGCAGCCAGCTTTTCAAGCGATCAACCGGCGCTCTACACTGTACCGGTACAGTTGCCAGGCCGCTGCCGGGGGATATCCGAGATATCTGATCCGGTTCTGCAGCTCACAAGGCCGCTAGAACTATAAAAAATACAACAGTAAGAGTGGAGCACTATGAATAAGGCTACTAAGCAGATTTCCAAACTGTTTGCCGCTATGGTCCTGGCCGGGGTTGCCAGCCATTCGTTCGCAGCTGACACCATCAAGATCGGTATTGCCGGCCCTAAAACCGGCCCTGTGACCCAGTACGGCGACATGCAGTTCATGGGCGCCAAGCAGGCCATCGCCGACATCAACGCCAAGGGCGGCGTCGATGGCAAAATGCTTGAAGCCAAAGAATACGACGACGCTTGCGATCCAAAACAAGCCGTGGCCGTAGCCAACAAAGTGGTCAACGACGGCGTCAAGTTCGTGGTCGGTCACCTCTGCTCCAGCTCCACTCAGCCAGCCTCCGACATCTACGAAGACGAAGGCGTGATCATGATCACCCCGGCGGCTACCAGCCCGGAAATCACTTCCCGTGGCTACAAGCTGGTCTTCCGTACCATCGGCCTGGACAGCGCCCAGGGCCCAGCCGCCGGCAACTACATCGCCGACCACGTGAAGCCGAAAGTCGTTGCCGTTATCCACGACAAACAGCAATACGGTGAAGGCATCGCCACCGCCGTTAAACAGACCCTCGAGAAGAAAGGCGTGAAAGTTGCCCTCTTCGAAGGCATCAACGCTGGCGACAAGGACTTCGGTTCGCTGATCCAGAAGCTCAAGCAAGCCAACGTCGACTTCGTCTACTACGGCGGCTACCACCCAGAGCTGGGCCTGATCCTGCGCCAGGCCAAGGAAAAAGGCGTGAACGCCAAGTTCATGGGCCCTGAAGGTGTCGGCAACGACTCCATCTCGCAGATCGCCCAGGGCGCTTCCGAAGGCCTGCTGGTTACCCTGCCGAAGTCGTTCGACACCGATCCTGCCAACAAGGCCATCGTTGAAGAGTTCGCCAAGAACAAGCAGGACCCAACCGGTCCGTTCGTGTTCCCGGCCTACTCGGCCGTTGAAGTGATCGCCGGCGGTATCGCTGCCGCGAAGAGCGAAGACACCGCCAAGGTGGCTGCTGCCATCCACGCCGGTACCTTCAAGACCCCAACCGGCGACCTGAGCTTCGACGCCAAGGGCGACCTGAAGGACTTCAAGTTCGTGGTCTACGAATGGCACTTCGGCAAACCAAAAACCGAAGTTTCCCCTCAGTAAGCCAGGCGTTACTGGTCAACAAGCCCACTGTGCAAGCAGTGGGCTTTGTTTTACGAGGTTTATGGGCCTGTCACCCGCGATCCGGGAGCTGGCTCACCTGAAAATCTTAAAACCGTCACCAGCGGTTCGCTGGCAAACGCTTCGTGCAACCTGATCACAGAACAGGGCACCAGGCCGGAAATTGACTCCACCAGTGAAATGCGTATCGGGTTTTTAGGAGCGCTGTAATGCCTGAGATCTATCATTTTTTCCAAACGCTGGTTAACGGGATGACCGTTGGCAGCACCTATGCCTTGATAGCCATTGGCTACACAATGGTTTACGGCATCATTGGAATGATTAACTTCGCCCATGGCGAGGTGTACATGATTGGTTCCTACGTGGCCTTCATCGCCCTTGCCGGGCTGGCCATGCTGGGTATCCATTCCCTGCCGCTGTTGATGACCGCTGCGTTCCTGGCGTCCATCGTCGTAACCAGTGCCTATGGCTACAGTATCGAACGCGTTGCGTACCGCCCCTTGCGTGGCAGCAACCGCTTGATCCCGCTGATCTCCGCGATCGGCATGTCGATTTTCCTGCAGAACACTGTATTGCTGTCCCAGGATTCCAAGGACAAATCCATTCCCAACCTGATCCCGGGGAGCATCTCCTTCGGCCCAGGCGGCGCACAAGAAGTGCTGATTTCCTACATGCAGATCCTGGTCTTCGTCGTCACCCTGGTGGCGATGCTCGGCCTGACCCTGTTCATCTCCCGCTCCCGTCTGGGGCGCGCCTGCCGGGCCTGCGCCGAAGACATCAAGATGGCCAACCTGTTGGGCATCAACACCAACAACATCATCGCCCTGACCTTCGTCATCGGTGCCGCACTGGCCGCCATCGCTGCCGTGTTGCTGAGCATGCAGTATGGCGTGATCAACCCCAACGCCGGCTTCCTGGTGGGCCTCAAGGCCTTCACCGCTGCGGTATTGGGCGGCATCGGCAGCATTCCGGGCGCGATGCTCGGCGGGCTGGTGCTGGGGGTGGCTGAAGCCTTTGGCGCCGATGTGTTCGGCGACCAGTACAAGGACGTGGTGGCATTCGGTCTATTGGTTCTGGTGCTGTTGTTCCGGCCGACCGGCATTCTGGGCCGTCCGGAGGTTGAGAAAGTATGAGCAGATATCTTAAATCGGCGTTTTTCAGCGCCTTGCTGGTCTGGGCCGTGGCCTTTCCGGTACTCGGGCTCAAGCTGAGCATTGTCGGGATCAACCTTGAAGTGCATGGCACCGGCCCGGTGACATTGACCATCATTGCCCTGTGCTCGGTGCTGATGTTCCTGCGCGTGCTGTTCACCCAGCAGGTCGGTGCGCTCCTCAAGTCCAACCGTGGCCCGCTGGTTTCGCCCAAGGTCAGCCAGTTCCTGACCCTGCCGCGCACCCAGCGCTACATCATCATCGGCCTGATCGTGGCCGCGTTGATCTGGCCGTTCTTCGGGTCCCGTGGCGCGGTGGATATCGCAACGCTGATCCTGATCTACGTGTTGCTGGGCCTGGGCCTGAACATCGTGGTGGGCCTGGCGGGCCTGCTCGACCTGGGTTATGTGGGCTTCTACGCGGTGGGTGCCTACACCTATGCGTTGCTGTCGCACTACCTGGGCTGGAGCTTCTGGATATGCCTGCCACTGGCGGGTATGGCGGCGGCCACCTTCGGCTTCCTGCTGGGCTTCCCGGTGTTGCGCCTGCGGGGCGACTACCTGGCGATCGTGACCCTGGGCTTCGGTGAAATCATCCGTCTGTTCCTGCGTAACCTGACGGACATCACCGGCGGCCCCAACGGCATCAGCAACATTCCCAAGCCGACATTCTTCGGGCTGTCGTTCGACCGTTCCGCCGCAGAAGGCATGCAAACCTTCCACGAGTACTTCGGGCTGGATTACAACCCGATCAGCAAGGTGGTGTTCCTGTACCTGGTGGCGCTGTTGCTGGCATTGGCCGCACTGTTCGTCATCAACCGCCTGCTGCGCATGCCGATCGGCCGTGCGTGGGAAGCGTTGCGCGAAGATGAGATCGCCTGCCGTGCACTGGGCCTGAACCCGACCATCATCAAGCTCTCGGCCTTCACCCTCGGCGCCGCATTCGCCGGTTTTGCCGGCAGCTTCTTTGCCGCGCGCCAGGGGCTGGTGACACCGGAGTCGTTCACCTTCATCGAGTCGGCGATCATCCTCGCCATCGTGGTACTGGGTGGCATGGGCTCGCAGCTGGGCGTGATCCTCGCGGCGATCGTGATGATCCTGCTGCCGGAAATGATGCGTGAGTTCAGCGAATACCGCATGTTGATGTTCGGCGCCATGATGGTGCTGATGATGATCTGGCGTCCTCAAGGCCTGCTGCCCATGCAACGTCCACACATGGAGCTGCGCAAATGAGCCGCGAGATCCTGAAAGTCGAAAACTTGAGCATGCGCTTCGGCGGTTTGCTGGCGGTCAACGGCGTGGCCCTGACCGTAAAAGAGAAACAGGTTGTAGCGCTGATCGGTCCCAACGGTGCCGGCAAGACCACGGTGTTCAACTGCCTGACCGGCTTCTACAAGCCAAGCGGTGGCAGCATCCTGCTGGACGGCCAGCCGATCCAGGGCCTGGCCGGCCACGAGATTGCCCGCAAGGGCGTGGTGCGGACCTTCCAGAACGTGCGGTTGTTCAAGGACATGACGGCGGTCGAGAACCTCTTGATCGCCCAGCATCGCCACCTGAACACCAACTTCTTTGCCGGCCTGTTCAAGACCCCGTCGTTCCGCAAGAGCGAGCGCGAGGCCATGGAATACGCCGAATACTGGCTGGACAAGGTCAACCTCACCGAGTTTGCCAACCGCCCTGCCGGTACCCTGGCCTACGGTCAGCAACGTCGTCTGGAAATCGCCCGCTGCATGATGACCCGCCCGCGGATCCTCATGCTCGACGAGCCGGCCGCCGGCCTGAACCCACGGGAAACCGAAGACCTCAAGGCGCTGATCAGTGTGCTGCGTGAAGAAAACAACGCCACGGTGCTGCTGATCGAACACGACATGAAACTGGTCATGAGCATTTCCGACCATATCGTCGTGATCAACCAGGGCACACCACTGGCTGACGGTACGCCGGAGCAGATCCGTGACAACCCGGCCGTGATCAAAGCCTATTTGGGGGAAGCGTAAAATGCTGCAATTCGAAAACGTTTCCACTTTCTACGGCAAGATCCAGGCGCTGCAC
Organism: Pseudomonas sp. 1912-s; assembly: GCF_029269205.1. Taxonomy (NCBI): domain Bacteria; kingdom Pseudomonadati; phylum Pseudomonadota; class Gammaproteobacteria; order Pseudomonadales; family Pseudomonadaceae; genus Pseudomonas; species Pseudomonas sp. 1912-s. Next base: position 5,808 of record NZ_JARIXR010000017.1, read on the forward strand.
AGCGTCAACGTCGAAGTGCGCCAGGGCGAAATCGTCACCCTGATCGGCGCCAACGGTGCCGGCAAGTCCACGCTGCTGATGACCCTGTGCGGTTCGCCCCAGGCTCACAGCGGCAGCATCCGCTACATGGGTGAGGAACTGGTGGGGCAGGCCTCCTCCGAGATCATGCGCAAGAGCATTGCCGTGGTTCCGGAAGGCCGTCGGGTATTTGCCCGACTGACTGTGGAAGAGAACCTCGCCATGGGCGGGTTCTTTACCGACAAGGGCGATTACCAGGAGCAAATGGACAAGGTGTTGCACCTGTTCCCTCGGCTCAAGGAACGCTTCAGCCAGCGCGGCGGCACCATGTCCGGCGGCGAACAGCAAATGCTCGCCATCGGACGCGCGCTGATGAGCAAGCCCAAGCTGCTGCTGCTGGACGAACCGTCCCTGGGCCTGGCGCCGATCATCATCCAGCAGATCTTCGACATCATCGAACAGCTGCGCAAGGACGGTGTAACAGTGTTCCTGGTGGAGCAGAACGCCAACCAGGCACTGAAGATCGCCGACCGCGCCTATGTGCTGGAAAACGGTCGGGTGGTGATGCAGGGCAGCGGCGAACAACTGCTGACCGATCCGAAAGTGCGTGAGGCTTATTTAGGCGGTTAACGCCGGCCTCTGTGGGAGCTGGCTTGCCTGCGATAGCATCGCTTCGGTGGTTCTGAAACACCGAGGCGTCAGCATCGCAGGCAAGCCAGCTCCCACACTTGTTTTGCGAAACCTGAAATTAATTTCGCCGTGTTTGTAACGAATCCCTTCCCCCTGTCTCTAGTGGTGTAAGCAGGCAACTACGCTTGCCAACTCAACCCACTGCTGGAGATACACCATGACTACCAAAACCCGTTCGCTGTCCGCCGCCACCCTCGTCCTGGCCCTGGGTTCGGCCCTGAGCCTGTCCGCCCTGACCACCACCGCCCACGCTGCCGATGACATGCAGAAGTGCTTCGGCGTAGCTGAAGCCGGCAAGAACGATTGCGCTGCAGGCGCTGGCACCACTTGCGCCGGCACCTCGAAAGTCAAGGATCAAGCCAACGCCTGGAAACTGGTCCCGGCCGGCACCTGCCTGAAAACCCCAAGCGCCACCTCGCCAACCGGTTTCGGCCAGGAAGCGGCCTTCACCGCCAAGTCCTGAAACCCTGCGCAGCCTGAGTACTGACGATGACGCTCCCCTGCACCCACTCCATCCCCCAGGCTCAGGCGCCCGGCCTCCCACGTCGGGCCGGGCTGGGGCTCAAGAACGAGCACTTCAGTGAAGTGCTCGAGACTTCCCCCGACATCGGTTTTTTTGAAGTCCACGCCGAAAACTACATGGTGGCCGGCGGGCCTTTCCATCACTACCTGGGATTGATCCGCGAACAGTACCCGCTGTCACTGCACGGCGTGGGCCTGTCCATCGGCGGCGAAGGTCCGCTGAACAGCGAGCACCTTGCGCGCCTCGCGACGCTGATCGAACGCTATCAACCCCACTCTTTTTCCGAACACCTGGCCTGGTCCAGCCACGGCCCGGTGTTTCTCAATGATTTGCTGCCGCTGGCGTATGACGATGAAACCCTGAAGCGGGTGTGCGAACACATTGACCAGGTGCAAACCCGCCTGCAGCGCCCCATGCTGCTGGAGAACCCCTCGACGTACCTGCAGTTCCAGTGCTCCACGCTGGAGGAGACCGACTTCATCAGCGAAGTGATCCGCCGCACCGGCTGCGGGCTGTTGCTGGATGTGAACAATGTGTATGTGTCGTGCATCAACCATCAGCAAGACCCGCTGAAGTACATCGATGCCCTGCCGCTGCACGCCGTGGGCGAGATTCATCTGGCAGGGTTTGCCGAAGACACCGACAGCCTGGGTGATCGTCTGCTGATTGATGATCATGGCGCCCCGATCGACAACGCGGTATGGCAGCTCTACCAGCACGTGCTCACACGCACCGGGCCGGTCGCCACGCTGATCGAACGTGACAACCAGGTGCCGGCGTTCAGCGTGCTGCACGCCGAAGCGCGCCAGGCCGAACGGTTTCTGCTGGAGGTGCGCACATGAGCCGCCAGGAGGAATTTGCCAGCGCCCTGTTGTCGCCAGACGAAACGTGCCCGCAAGGTGTGTTCAGCCGCAACGGCGCTGACCCGGCCAGCCGTTTTGCGGTGTATCGCAACAACGTTCACAACTCGCTGATCAACGCCCTGGCCGTTGGCTACCCGGTCACCCTGCAGTTGGTGGGTGATGCGTTTTTTCGGGCGATGGCCGGTGTGTATGTCCAGGCGTTCCCACCGGCAAGTCCGCTGATCAATGAGTACGGCGCCGACCTGCCCGACTTTATCCAGGGTTTCGCCCCCGCTGCCAGCGTGCCGTACCTGGCTGACGTGGCGCGCCTGGAGCGGCTGCGGGTCAAGGCGTATCACGCGGCAGACGCCATACCACTGGATCAGCAGGCGCTCATCGCCACCCTGCAACAACAGTCGGACCTGGGCGAACTGCGCCTGCAACTGCATCCGTCACTGGCCACCCTGAACTCGGCCTACGCCGTGGTGGCTTTATGGGCCGCGCACCAGACGGACGAATCCCTTGCCACGCTCGACCCCTTCCACGCCCAAAGCGCGCTGGTACTGCGCAATGGCTTGCAGGTGCAGGTATTTCACATCGACAGCGGCTCAGCAGCGTTTATCAACAGCCTGAACAACGGCTGGCCGCTGGAGATGGCCGTGGCTTACGCCCTCGATGCGGCCGACGAATTTGATCTGCACCAATGCCTGGCCCTGCTGATCGGCCACGGCGCCATCACCCACTTGCACACAGAACAAAAGGTATTGCCATGAACACCACCGCCCCCGGCCCGATCCAAAAGATCATTCAACTCTTCGAGAGAATCCCCTACAGCCTGATCGCTTTCGTCGCACGCTTCTCCATTGCGGCGGTGTTCTGGAAATCCGGCCAAACCAAGGTTGAGGGCTTTGCCGTGGACCTCATCGGCGGCACCTTTCAACTGGGCTGGCCGCACCTGGCGCCGTCCACGCTGCCGCTGTTTCGCAGCGAATACCACGTGCCGCTGCTGTCGCCCGAAGTGGCGGCGCACATGGCCGCGTTCGCCGAGCACTTTTTCCCGGTGCTGATCCTGGTAGGGTTTGCCACTCGCTTCTCGGCGCTGGCGTTGCTGGGCATGACGTTGACCATCCAGCTGTTCGTCTACCCGGAAGCCTACCCGACCCACGGCACCTGGATCGCCCTGCTGTTGCTGTTGATGGCCAAGGGGCCGGGCAGTTTCTCCGTTGATCACCTGATCGCCCGCCGCTACCGCTAAAGGCGGTCCAGGGCTTCGCCGCTGCGCTTGAACCAGCCCACCAGATAATCCGCCAGGACCTGGGTGCGCCGCGGCAGGCCACCTTGGTAGGGATGGACCAGGTACATCGGCATGCTGCGGGTCTGATAATCCCGCAGGAGCCAGCGCAAGCGACCGTCAGCCAATTCCGCGTGTAGCACATAGGACGGCAAACGTGCGATGCCCGCCCCTACCAGCGCAGCCTTCTTCAACAAGTTGTAATGGTTGGAGGCAAAGGTGCCGGATACGCGAACCCGCAGCAGCTCATGTTGCTGGTGATACAGCCACTCTTCACGACCGCTGTAGTGGCTGTTCAGCAGGCAGTTGTGGCCCACCAGTTCTGCCGGTGCCAGCGGCTCGCCATGCTGCTCCAGATACGCCGGGCTGGCGCAGGTCATCTCGTGCCAGGCGAGCAACGGCTTGGCGACCAGACGCTCGTCGTTGGCGACCTCCGAACGCACCGCCAGGTCGAAGCCATCCCGCGCCAGGTCCCGGTACTGGTTGTTGAGTTCCAACTCGATCTGCACCTGTGGGTACTCCCGGGAAAACTCCAGCAACAGCCCGTCGAAGAAGGTTTCGCCCAAGGACACCGGAACCGTCATACGCACCGGGCCGACGAGATCATCCTTGAGCCGGGCCAATGCCTGACGTGCCCGCTCCACCTGGACCACCAACGCCTGGGCTTGCGGCAACAGCGCCGCACCCGCCGCCGTCAGGCTCAGGCGGCGCGTGGTCCGATGCAGCAACACCACCGAAAACTGCGCCTCCAACTGGCTGATACGCTTGGACAATTGCCCTTTGCTGCAGCCCAATTGCTGGGCCGCCAAGGTAAAGCTGCCGGCTTCGATCAACACGGCAAATGCCGCGAGGTCATCCATTTCGCTCATGGATTGTTTCCAATTGAAAACCAAAGGTTGCCTATTAGTGCACTTATCCGCGCAAAAAATCACTCTAGACTGAAATCTCACCTACACATCTGGAGGAAGGCACGATGAAAATCCTGTTGATTGGCGCAAGCGGCACCGTGGGCTCGGCGGTCAAGGCAGAACTGTCCCAACGTCATGAAGTGATCAGCATCGGTCGCAAGAGCGGCGACTTTCAGGTCGACATCAGCGACAGCGCCTCGATCCGCAAACTGTTTGAACAAACCGGCAAGTTCGACGCATTGATCTGCGCCGCCGGCAGCGTCAACTTCGTGCCCTTGGGCGAAATGAGCGCGACCGACTTCGACCTGGGCCTGCAAGACAAGCTGATGGGTCAGGTCAACCTGCTGCTGATCGGCCGTGAGTTCGCCAATGACGGCGCGTCGTTCACCTTCACCAGCGGCATCCTCAACCGTGATCCGATTCGCACCGGTGCTTCGGCAGCCCTGGTCAACGGCGCGCTGGATGCATTCGTAAAAGCCGCAGCGATCGAACTGCCGCGCGGCCTGCGCATCAACTCGGTCAGCCCTACCGTGCTGCTGGAAGCCATGGGCAGCTACGCACCGTACTTCCGCGGCTACAAACCGGCTCCTGGAGCTGAGGTGGCGTTGGCCTACGCGAAAAGCGTGGAAGGCTTGCAGACCGGGCAGACGTTTATCGTAGGCTGACAGGTCAGAAAAACCGCTATCGCTGAACCCAGGGCATCCATTTGTGCAGCATGTCCTGGGGAACGGAAAACTGTATTTGACGCGTGTCCAGCACCCCCATGACGGTGGCGCCATCACTCACTCGGTAACCGTCTACGTATGTAGAAACCTGCTTGTTGTACGCCAGTAGAGTAATAGCAGCCGTGCGGGCCATGGCCTCCGGGCTCAACGTGACATTGACCGGAATAGAGTGGGGGTTGTCGTTAGGCGTCCTTTTCACGGTGATCGAGATCTCGGTAAAGTCAGTCGCAGACGAGTACTCCAGCCTGGCGGGCTCACTGCCCAGTGCAGAACCTGTCACCAGTAACAGTCCCCACAGATTCCATCTAATATCCATCGCGGCTTTCCGAATTAAAGAGAAAGACGTTCCCATGACGGTTCAGATTCCGCCATAAGAAAAGTCCCAGCAGGGATGATCGCCCCCGGCATACCTTATTCAACCTGTGTCCCGGGCTTGTGATGCACCGTCAGCCTGCGTAACGTGGCGGCACTTATCAGGAGACCCGATAATGCGTGCCGCCCGTACCCTAGCTTTGTTTGCCCTGTTGCCCCTGTTCGCCGCCTGCCAGATGTTCGACAACGAGCCGGCCAAGCCCTCTCTCGCCGGGCTGACCCGCATGCAGGGTGAGCTGACGGCCCAGGGTGACAAACTGCTGTTCCAGCCCTGCAACGACAAGCGCAACTACGTGGTCAACGACACCGGCGGCACCAGCATCCTGCAGGAAGCCGCCTCCCTGGCCGGCCAGCAGGGGGCGTTGTTTGCCGATGTGCGTGGCAAGTTCTCCGGCGTTGCCAGCGGCACCCAGGGCACCGTGGACCTGCAACAGGTGTATCGCGTCGAACGCTCGACTTCGGCCTGCGATGACCCGGACTTCAAGCGCATGATCCTGCGGGCCAACGGCCACAAGCCGGCCTGGGCGATGAACGTCACTGCCAAGGGCATGGTGCTGGAACGCGAAGGCCAGCCGCCATTGGCCGTGCCTTATGTGGAAGAGCAATCGGGCGACGGACGGTTCAACCTGATGACCGAAGCCAATAACCAGCACATCGAACTGTGGGTGGCCCCGCAACGTTGTGTCGACAGCGCCAGCGGCAGCCTGCAACACATGTCTGCCGAGTTGCGGGTGAACGGCCAGGTGCAGCGCGGCTGCGCGTCATTCGGCGGTTCCCGGGACGACTGATTGATCCCTGCGCTGTTTTAACATGACGGGAAAGTGCAGTTGGGGCTTATAATCGCCGGTTTGCAAAACAGCCGGCCTCTTTGCCCGCCGCCTACCGGATTCCTGTCATGTTACGAATCACCGAACTCAAGCTGCCCATCGACCATCCCGAAGAAGACCTGCGGCCAGCCATTGTGCAGCGCCTGGGCATCGCCAGTGATGACCTGCTCGATTTCACCCTGTTCAAACGCAGCTACGACGCCCGCAAGAAATCGTCGGAGCTGTGCTTCATCTACACCATCGACCTGAACGTCAAAGGCGAGGCGGCCCTGCTGCTCAAGTTCGCCGACGACCGCAACGTCAACCCGGCACCGGACATCAGCTACAAAGTTGTTGGCCATGCGCCGGAAGGCCTGACCGAGCGGCCGATCGTCGTGGGTTTTGGCCCGTGCGGGATCTTCGCCGGGCTGCTGCTGGCACAGATGGGCTTCAAGCCGATCATCCTCGAGCGCGGCCGCGAAGTGCGCCAGCGCACCAAGGACACCTGGGGCCTGTGGCGCAAGAATGTGCTGAACCCGGAATCCAACGTGCAGTTCGGTGAAGGCGGCGCCGGGACCTTCTCCGACGGCAAGCTCTACAGCCAGATCAAGGACCCGAAATTCCATGGTCGCAAGGTGCTGCACGAGTTCGTCAAGGCCGGCGCGCCGGACGAAATTCTCTACGTCAGCAAGCCGCACATCGGTACGTTTCGCCTGACCGGCGTCGTGGAAAACATGCGCCAGCAGATCATCGCCCTGGGCGGTGAAGTGCGCTTTGAGCAGCGGGTCACCGACGTGCTGATCGAAGATGGCCAGTTGAATGGCGTGGTGGTGGATGGCGGCGAGCAGATCCTGTCCAGACACGTGATCCTGGCCCTCGGCCACAGCGCCCGCGACACCTTCCGCATGCTCCATGGCCGTGGCGTGTACATGGAAGCCAAGCCGTTCTCGGTGGGTTTCCGCATCGAACACCCGCAATCGCTGATCGACGCCGCGCGCCTGGGCAAGTACGCCGGGCACCCGAAACTCGGCGCGGCGGATTACAAGCTGGTGCACCATGCCAAGAACGGCCGTTCGGTTTACAGCTTCTGCATGTGCCCGGGTGGCACCGTGGTAGCGGCGACGTCCGAGCCGAACCGCGTGGTGACCAACGGCATGAGCCAATACTCGCGTAACGAGCGCAACGCCAACTCAGGAATCGTGGTGGGCATCACCCCGGAAGTGGATTACCCGGGCGGCCCGCTGGCCGGGATCGAGTTGCAGGAGCGCCTGGAATCCCACGCGTTCATCCTCGGCGGCAGCAACTACGAAGCACCGGCGCAACTGGTCGGTGATTTCATCGCTGGCAAGCCGTCCACCGCCATCGGCACAGTGGAACCGTCCTACAAACCTGGCGTGGCCCTGGGTGACCTGGCCCTGGCGTTGCCGGACTTTGCCATCGAAGCCATCCGCGAAGCGCTGCCGGCGTTCGAGAAGCAGATCAAGGGTTACTCACTGCACGATGCGGTCCTGACCGGGATCGAAACCCGCACCTCGTCGCCGCTGCGGATTACCCGTAACGAGTCGATGCAGAGCTTGAACGTAAAGGGCTTGTTCCCGGCGGGTGAAGGTGCCGGTTATGCAGGCGGGATCTTGTCGGCGGGTGTCGACGGGATCCGGATCGCCGAGGCGCTGGCGCGGGATATGTTGGGTATCGAGGCCTGACGTAAACCTTGTAGGAGCCGGCTTGCCGGCGATGGCGTCCTCAAGATCGCCATCGCCGGCAAGCCGGCTCCTACAGTGGGTGTTTCAGATATTGGCGCGCAACACGCTGTCAGGCAGCGCTTCTCCCCGCTCGACACTGGCCGCAACGGCCGCGATCAAACCCTCCAACTCATACCCCTGCCCTGCCAGCCACGCCTGATCGTAATAGGTCGTGGCATAGCGCTCACCGCCGTCGCACAAGATCGCCACGATCGAGCCCGACTCCCCCGCCGCTTTCATCTGCTGCGCCGCAATCAACGCGCCGATCAGGTTGGTGCCGCTGGAACCGCCCACTCGCCGCCCCAGCCGCTGGGCCAGGTAATGCATGGCCGCCAGCGACAGCGCATCCGGCACCTTGACCATCGCATCAATCACTTTCGGCAAGAACGACGCCTCGACCCGTGGACGGCCAATGCCTTCGATGCGCGATCCACACTCCAGGCGCAGGCTGGCGTCGCCGCTCAGGTAATAGTCGAAAAACACCGAACGCTCCGCGTCCGCGCACAACACCCGGGTGCAGTGCTGGCGATAACGTACATAACGCCCCAACGTCGCCGTGGTGCCGCCTGTGCCGGGGCTGGAAATCAGCCAGCTCGGCTCCGGATAACGCTCAAAGCGCAACTGCTGGAAGATCGATTCGGCGATGTTGTTGTTGGCCCGCCAGTCGGTGGCGCGCTCGGCGTAGGTGAACTGGTCCATGAAGTGGCCACCGCTCTCCTGCGCCAGGCGCTCGGATTCGGCGTAGATCTGCGTCGGATCCTGTACCAGGTGGCTCTTGCCACCGTAGAACGCGATCTGCGCGATCTTTTCCTGGGAGGTGGTGGCCGGCATCACCGCAATAAACGGCAAGCCCAGCAACCGGGCGAAGTACGCCTCGGAAATCGCCGTGGAGCCGCTGGACGCCTCGATCACCGGTGCACCGGGCTTGAGCCAGCCATTGCACAACGCATAGAGGAACAACGAGCGCGCCAACCGGTGCTTCAGGCTGCCGGTGGGATGGCTGGACTCATCCTTGAAATACAGCTCGATGCCCGGCAAACCCGGCAGCGGCAAGGGAATCAAGTGGGTGTCGGCGCTGCGCTGGAAGTCCGCTTCAATAATACGAATGGCTTCGCGGGCCCATTGGCGGTTGTCGCTCATGATCGGTTTCTCTAAGGATTTCAGACTTGATCTTAGGATGTTTCCTACACTCCACACAGATACAGTCATGACTCAATTGGACACACAATTTTCGGGCTTTGGCGAGCAACTGATCAGGCCGACCCCTTATAACAAATAAGAATATAACTTTTGTTTTAACAACTAACGGTACGGGTTAGGGTACCCACCTATTGAACTTTGATTGGAGAGCATCCCTTGCCTCTGCGTAGCACTTTCACCCGATTCTTCCAGCTGGAAGCCGCCAGCGGTCTGCTCCTGATCGCTGCCGCCGCTTTGGCGCTGATCATCAACAACTCACCGCTGTCGCACTGGTACGCGAGCTTTCTCGACGTTCCCGTGGTCGCGCAAATTGGCGCGTTGAAAATCGCCAAGCCGGCGCTGCTGTGGATCAACGACGGGCTGATGGCCCTGTTCTTCCTGTTGATCGGCCTTGAGGTCAAACGCGAGGTGCTCGACGGCCAACTGTCCAAACCCTCGCAAGTGGTACTGCCGGGCGCGGCAGCCATCGGCGGCATGGTGGTGCCGGCCCTGATCTACTGGGCGCTGAACAAGGACAACCCCGCCGCCCTCGGTGGCTGGGCGATTCCCATGGCCACTGACATTGCCTTCGCCCTGGGCGTATTGGCCTTGCTGGGCAAGCGCGTGCCGGTGTCACTGAAGCTGTTCCTGATGACCCTGGCCATCATCGATGACCTGGGTGCAATCATCGTGATCGCCCTCTTCTACTCCGCCGACCTGTCCGGGGCCTCATTGGCCGGTGCCGCGGCGTGCCTGATCGCGTTGATTGCGATGAACCGGCTCGGCGTAGTCAAGCTGGGGCCCTACATGATTATCGGGCTGATCCTGTGGGTCTGTGTGCTCAAGAGTGGTGTGCACGCCACCCTGGCCGGCGTGACCCTGGCGTTCTGCATCCCGTTGCGCACGAAAAACGCCGAACCTTCGCCGCTGTTGACCCTGGAGCACGCGCTGCACCCTTGGGTGGCCTATGCGATCCTGCCGCTGTTTGCCTTTGCCAATGCCGGCGTCTCACTGACCGGCGTCAACCTGGAAAGCTTCACCCACCACGTGCCCCTGGGCATCGCCGCCGGCCTGCTGCTGGGCAAGACCGTTGGCGTGATGGGTTTCGCCTGGGTCATGGTCAAGACCGGCGTTGCAGCGCTGCCCGCCGGTGCCAACTGGGGCCAGGTGTTGGGCGTCGCGATCCTGTGCGGCATCGGCTTCACCATGAGCCTGTTTGTCGGCTCCCTGGCGTTTGTACCGGGCAGCAGTGAATACGCCGGCATGGACCGGATGGGCATCCTGACCGGCTCGATCTTGGCGGCGTTGATCGGGTATGCAGTGACGGCGATGGCCAGTCGCAAGCAGGTACTCGTTCAGGCGTAACCGCTTTTGGAGCCGGCTTGCCGGCTCCAACCTCCTCTAGGCCCATTCGGCGCCATCTCACAGAACCGTCCTACATCCACCCTCCGCTGCTTGCCATAACGTCGTGCTCCCGGCTCCACCGTCGGACGTAGTTATGCAACACGCCAGGAGGGCACGATGGCAAACAACAAGGACATACCCCAGGTCTGGCGATGCTACGGGACCGGCACGGGGGGCTACCGAAAGCTCGATAACATGAACGAGCGCGAGTTGGCTGATCGAGAGGCCAGGCAGCGAGCCTACGAAGCCATGCTTGCCCGACAGGAGGCCTACGAGGCCAGACGCAAAGTGGAGTCGCCGCCAACGCCACTGCCCAGGGTTGGATGCGTGTTCGCCAAGTCCTGCGACCTGCCCGACGCCCTCATCGACTACAACAATCCGTCCGGCTACATACCGCTTGATCGCATAGGGGACTATGGCGAGCACGTGCTGCTCGGTGGCCGTGAAACGGACAGTGAGGGGCTGCTGCCGCTCAAGAAGATCAGCGGCAGCGCACTCCCGGCAGGGCTCGGCACATTGGCATTGGGCGGTTCCGCGATAGGCGGGGCATCAAGCGTCGCAGCCGGTGCTGGGACAGTCGCCGCTGGCCTGATGCTTGGGGTTGCAGCACTTATCTGGCCCTCCAGCTTGGGCGACAGCGCGCTCTACAGCGACCGTCAACTGCGCTCAATGCCACGAGCGCGTACACGGGTTCGCCTGCACGTCGAGCAATTAGCTAACGGCACCCTCAAGGGATACGCCTTCTACACAGGGGAAAATCGCGACTGGGAAATGATCGATGTCGTGCAGTTTGGGCTGCGAGGCACACATCAGGTCGCAGACTTGGGCGACGGGATTGAGCTGATCTGGACGCCTGCCATCGATCCGGCCGACACACTTGGTATCCCTGCTTTGGAAGCTGCGCCGCAGGCACCGCAAATCTGGGTGTATCCGCCGACGGAGAAGGCCGCCAGCATCATCGTTGACCCGATCTACCCGCCGGAATACAGGGATTTCATTCTGGTGTTTCCGGCGGACTCGGGGGTTCGGCCGCTCTACGTGGTGGTCAGCGTTAGACCAGGGGACCATGGCTACTATGAGGCCCCTAACACACTTCCAGCCTTTCCCGACGCAGCAAGGGTTAAACCTAAATCATCCGTTCAAGGTGGAGGAAAAAAGAGAGCAAGGTGGGTCGATAGGAAAGGGAAAATCTACGAATGGGACTATAAAAGCAACGCCGTGGAAAAATTTGACAGATTTGCGATACACCTAGGAGAGTTCAACCATATAACGGGCGAGCAGACTGGCCCAGCAAAGCCAGGCAGAACGACTACTCGACAATAGCGAGAATACGATTCATGACCCATTTAACAATTACCGGCTTCTACCCTGACGAAAAACAGGATGATTCGTTGCAATACGAATTCGATATAGAAGGAGCCGAACTCAATCAGGCTGCTGCCCAACTCACAGAGTCAAAGCCTCTGGAAAACCTGGCTCCAGGTGAGCTGGAGCTGACAAAAAGTCAGATAACGCAATTGGCGGTGTTGCTTAACATCAACCTCCCCGATGACTTGGAATACTTCATCGGGGTACGCGCATAACGGTACAACCAAAGGTATGCCTTGATTTATCACGACCCGTCTTTGAGCCACGATGAAGCTATAAGCCTTCTAGCCACCAACGACCATAACAAGATCACAGAAGCCCTTATATCCATTGGCCTTAACGAGACAGACGCTACGTGGGCACAAAAAACCTGCCTCCGGTATGTGAGCAATGATGACGAGAACATCGCGTCAGCTGCCATCATTGCGATAGGCCACATCGCGCGGCGCTTCGGTGAGCTGGACATGGCGAAAATTTCGCCAGCACTGCAACAAGCAAAAACAAAATCACCGTTTCTGAGTGGTGCCGTCCAAGACACGCTTGACGATATCCAGATGTTCACCTGATCTGGCAAGACATACGCCCAACAAAAAACCCCAACCGGTCACCCGGTTGGGGTTTTTCTGTTCCTGCGACCTTACTCTTAACGAGTAACGCGGCTGGTCCCGTTCACGGTCATGATGCGAACGCGGTCGCCGATGCGGAAGACTTCGTTCGGGTCAACGGCCTGGACGTAGGCGCGCATGCTGCCGTCGTCTTCACGAACGGTGACTTCAACGCCTTGGGTGCGGGTCAGGCCCTCTTCTGCAGCGGAACCCAGCAAGCCACCGGCAACGGCACCGATCACGCCGGTGACGATGCTGCCACGGCCACCACCGATAGCGCTGCCGCCAACACCACCAACCACTGCGCCAGCCACGCCGCCGATTGGGGTCTTGGTGCCTTCGATTTTCACCGGACGCAGGGATTCGATGGTGCCCATGCGAACAGTTTGCACGCGACGTGCTTCGTCACGGGAGTACGAGTCGCCGGTCAGACTCGAGGCGCAGCCACCCAGCAGCAACGACAAGGTGGTAAAGCAGGCAACCAGTAAAACAGACTTACGCATAGCATCAACTCCAAAGGACAGGTAATCATTAAACCGCTGCGGCTTGCTGCCTGTCACGCCATGCCGGGCAGAAAATTGTTTTCATTCAGCCTTAGTACAGTCTGCCTGTACCGAAAAACTCGACGAACGGTATAAACCTCACCGCCATCGGGATCTTCATGGACTGTTTCATCATTGTAGCGAATGGCTGAAAACGCGGCGCAGCGTTACACCTCCAAAGCCTCTGACTAGAGACTCCGGCGTGCAGCGCTGCATTCAGGCGAGGTGACGAAAGGTGGGCTCAGGGCGCCAGCCGCTCACGGGACCAGTCGGCACCCTGCAAGCGGTAGTTCAAGCGGTCGTGCAAACGACTCGCGCGGCCTTGCCAGAACTCGATGCGCTCCGGCAGCAGGCGATATCCGCCCCAATGCTCGGGGCAGTCGGGCTGGGTATCACTGAAACGTTGCTCAGTGGCCTTGAGCAGGTCCTGTAACTCTTCGCGGTCCCGGATCACCCGGCTCTGCGGTGAAGCCCAGGCGCCCAGGCGGCTGCCCAGGGGGCGGACCTGGAAGTAAGCGTCCGATTCCTCAGGCGTGACCTTGACCACCCGGCCCTCGATACGCACCTGGCGCTCCAGGGTCGGCCAGAAGAAGGTCATGGCGGCAAACGGGCGCGCCGCGAGCTGTTCGCCCTTGGCACTCTGATAGTTGGTGAAGAAGGTAAAGCCCTGTGCATCCAGACCCTTGAGCAGCAGGATCCGGCAATGGGGGCGACCGTCCTGGTCGACCGTTGCCAGGGTCATGGCATTGGCCTCCACCGGTGGCTGTTCGGTTTTCACCGCGTCGCTGAACCACTGGTGGAACAAGGCAAACGGTTCGTCCGGGGCCTGGGCCTCGCTCAAACCGTCCCGTGTGTAGTCACGGCGCATATCGGCCAGTGCCTGGGTCATGCGGCTTTATCCTTCTTGCTCAAATAATCAGTTTTTTGCCTGGTCGTTCGAAGCGGCTGGAGCAGCGGCCTTGGCCGGTGCTGGCTTTTTAGCAGCTGGCTTGGCCGGGGCCTTTTTGGCCGCTGGCTTGGCAGCGGCTTTCTTGGCGACCGGTTTTTTCGCCGGCGCGGCTTTTTTGACCGGAGCAACTGCTGGAGCAGGAACGTCCTGCACAGCCACCATTTCAGCCTTCGGCGGGTTGGCCGAGTTGTACTTGCTCAGCAGGGCCAGCATGGTGGTGCGCTGGGTGAACATGATTTCCATGCGACGGTTCAGGGCCCGGCCCTGGGTGCTGTCGTTGGCGGCACGTGGCATCAGGTCGCCCATGCCACGCAGCATCAGGCGGTCCTGCTTCAGGCCGCTGAGGCTGAAGATCGAGGCGATGGACTGCGCACGCTCCTTGGTCAGGGCCTGGCTCACTGGCTCGGCACCCGAGGTATCGACGTGGCCCAGCACCAGTACGGCGGTCTTCGGATCGCCTTCAACCGCCTTGGCAACGCGGGTGAATGGACCCAGGGTTACCGGCAGCAACATCGCCGGGCGTTTCGGGTTGTAGGAACCGTCGACCGGGGCAATCACCACCAATACGTTGTCGCGACGTTCCAGTTGCAGGTTGCTGTCCTTGATCGCGAGGCGCAGGCGCGGCTCGTAATCGTCCAGCCAGGCCTGGGTGATTTTTGGATCAGGCATCGGGATGTTGGCGACGTCGACCTTGGCCAATGGCTTTGGCTTGCTTTCAAACGGCCACCACCACTTGGTATCGGTATCTGTCTTGGCAACCGCAGGTGCAGCAGCCGGTGCGGCAGCCGGTGCGCCGGACGCAGGCGTTGCGGCCTTGAGGTCGGCTTTCAGGTCAGCCTTGGCATCGTCGGCTTTCGACGAGAACGGCCACCAGCTGGAGCCGGTATCCGCCTTGGCAACCGGGGCCGGGGCCTGAGCAGGTGCTGCAGCGGCAGGTGCTACCGGCGCAGGCGCCTTGGCAGCAACGGCAGGTTTGGCATCCGGTTTGGTGTCGGCTTGGCTCACTGCGTCCTTGGTAGCAGCCTTATCGGAGCCAAATGACCACCAATGCCCACCTTCGGCATCATTTTGTGGGGTTTGTGCACAGCCAGTAATAGTGAGGCATAGCGCCAGTGCCAAGGACTTGTTCGATAACATGAGATATCCACAAAATGAGAAAAAATCAGGGGCCTGAATGACCCGTTAAACAGACGCTTCTGGAACATTAAAGTTACAACATTTCGCCTAGCGTCTTTTTGTAGGTGTCTTTGTAACAAAAAAACGCAAGACAGCAAGCTATTTACAGACAACCGGCCAATATTCTTACCAACTTTTGCGCCCGCGGGTCCATAAGTACATAAGGCCCCAATGTATTGGTCACAAAACCAAAGGCTACATCATGTTCCGGGTCGGCAAACCCCACCGAACCACCGGCCCCGGGATGCCCAAAGGCCCGGGGCCCAAGGCCGAACGTGGCGTTTGGCACGTGCGGTTGATCCAACATGCAGCCCAGGCCAAAGCGGGTTTGTGTCAATAAGGTTTTATCCGGGCCAATACTGTGTTCGCGGGTCAACTCTTCAAGCATATCGGCTTCCAGCAAACTACCGTCGAGCAGCCCACTATAAAAACCCGCCAGACTTCGCGCATTACCGTGACCATTTGCCGCTGGCTGCTGCATACGCCGCCATTCGGGTTTATTAGTGCTGGTCAGAATAGACGGTGGATTGGTAAATGCACGGGTAGTCATCGCCGTCGGCTCACGCATCGTTACTTGAAGTAAACGTTGTGCCGCCTCATCGCCTACATTGCCCTTGCCCCGGGCTATATGGGCAACTCGATAAAACTCTTCATCGGCCAGACCCACGTGAAAGTCCAGGCCCAATGGCCGCGCCACCCGAGCCACGATGGACTCGCCCGGGCCACGACCGTCGGCGCGACGAAGCAATTCGCCCACCAGCCAGCCGTAGGTAATCGCCGCATAGCCATGGCCTTCCCCGAGCTTCCACCACGGCGCTTCGGCCGCAAGGGCGTCGACCATCATTTGCCAGTCGTACAGCGCCTCGGCGGGCAGTGTCTCACGCAGGGCAGGCAGCCCGGCCTGGTGGCAGAGCAGATGGCGCAGGGTGATGGCCTCTTTGCCGGCTGCCGCGAATTCCGGCCAGTATCTGGCGACCGGTGCATCCAGCTGCAACTTGCCTTCGGCCACCAGTTGCAGCGCCGTGACGGCTGTAAACGTCTTGGTGCAGGAGAACAGGTTGGCGATGGTGTCGCTGTGCCAGGCCTCGGCACCGTCCTTGTCGGCGGTACCGGCCCACAGGTCGACGACGGTTTCGCCGCCGATCTGAATGCACAGCGCGGCGCCGCGCTCCTGAGGGTCGTCGAACAGCGCGGCGAAGGCTTCACGCACCGCTTCGAATTGAAGCTCGTAATGACCCTGAATCTGCACCTAAGCCCCCTCGGAAAAGTACCGCAAAAAGTGGCCAACATTGTTCCAGCCATTGAGTGATTTGTGAACCCGCACTCGTCGATCAGGACCGATCAATGGCCCTTGCCCGAATGCCCGCCGGAGCGCCCTGCACCCGGCCCTGCCGCATCGCCGTCATGCCCCGGTTTACCGCCTTCTCCGGTATGGACCACGCTGGCCGCCTTGGCCTTTTCGGCCTCCTTGCCCAACTGGTCGACGGCCGCCAGGTTACTTTTACGAACACTGTCAACGAAGCCCTGAAACGGCACATCGGTGATGCCCACCAGGCCGAAGTGGCCGTTTTCGCCGTCCAGCAGACGGCCGGTTACCGGCTGGTCGAGGTACTGGAACCAATGCACGCCAACAATCGATGGCTCGGCCATGGCCTGCTTGAGAAAGTTGGCGTACGCAGCCCCGCGATCCTCCTCCCTGGCCAACTGCGTCACGCCGCCCCAGAACGGACCACGGTCCGCCGAGCCGAAGTTGAACTCGGTGATCAGCACCGGCTTGTCCAACGCCCGCAGCGCCGCGAAGTCGTAGCCATCCTGGGGCTTGAGGGTATACATGTTGAAACTCAGCACGTCGCAATATTGCGCGCAGGACGCCACCGCCTCCGGTGTGCTGACAGCGTAACGGCCACCCAGCAACAGCTGGTTGGGCGCATGCCATTTCAGCGAGTCGGAGATGGTCTTGAAGTAGGCATCGGCGAAGGTCTTCTGGAAGTATTTGAAGTCTGCTTCGATTTCCGGATGTTCGGGGTTCGGCATGGGCGGCACAAAGCCCGGGTCTTCCATCAGCTCCCAGGCAGGCAGGTCAATGCCCCAGGCCTTCGACAGGCCGGCCTGGTTGCGGTACTTGTCGCGCAACTGCTTGAGAAACGCGCGCTTGGCCGGAACGTCGGTGGTCATGCGCAACGTGCCATAGGCCAAGGCGTAGCGGGACTTCGGATCATCACCGGGACCGGCCCAGGCCAGCTCGTTGTCGGCGAAGAAACCGATCAGCCACGGGTCATCGCGATGGTCACGGGCGGCAATCGCCACCGCACGCTCGGTGGCCATGGCGAAACGCGGGTCGAACGGGTCGGGCATGCCGCCCCACCAATCGGTGCCGGTGCTGATGCTCGCGTAGTCGCCAACGATCGACAGCGGCAAGGTGTAAGGCACGCGATCAGCGGTCGCCAACTGCGGCGCACTCCAGTTGCCCACGGTGTTGAAACCCCAGGCTTGCAGGCGATCCAGGGCATGGGTCACCCAACGTTTCTGGTCGAAGCCTTCCGGGGCGCAAGGCGCCGGGGGCACACAGGGCTGGGCAAACGTGCGCTGCAGGTTGGCGCCGTAAAAATCGTACCAGCGGCCGACATTAAAGCTGCGGCCCTGATCGGCACCATTGCCGCCACGGTTATCACCGCTGCCGTAGTACTTATCAAAGGGTTCACCGGCCTTGGGCAACGCGGCAAACATCCATTCGCGACCTGCCACGTAAGTCTGGCTGTTGTCCGGGGCCACGGTGTTGACGCCCAGGGAGTAGAACGGATGGCCTTCCGGCGTCACCAGGTACCAGCGCCCGTCGCGCTTCTCGGTGCGGAAGAAGCCGCTGGCATCGAAGGCCGGGCCTTTGTTCCAGCCGCCGAATTTGTCCAGGGAGGCTTTGTCACGCTCGGCCAGCCAGCCCTTGAGCTGTTGCTGTTCCTTGACCGCTGCGGCCCTCAACTGGTCGTCACTGCTGACTTTCTCCGGCCATCTGGCGCGGGTGGACTGCCCGTAGGCATCCACCAGATCACTGTAGGTGGCCTTGAGCACCGGCTCGATGTCCTGCACGCCGAAGCGCTCCAACAAAATGCTTTGGGCGACATTGGGCTTGATCATCGACAGGGTTACCGACACGACCTGGCTGCGGTCGATCTCCCCTTCACTGCTGGCCAGCAATACGCGCTGGCCATCGACGGTGACCGGCATGGGCGGGCCGGCCTTCATGCCCTGGCTCAGGGGCGAGTTGGCTTGCAGCGGAATCAGCAGTGTCTGCGCCGGGCCTGCGGGCAGGTCGATACGGCTGAACAGCGTCCGGCCGTCATTGCTCTGCACCTTGACGTACAGGGTCAACGCCCAGTCCATCGCACTCTGAATGCGCAAGCTCATGGCGCCGGATTGCGACCAGTCCCAGGCACCGGTCTGCGGGCTGAGCACCAGGCTCGGCTCGGCCGCCGGGTTGAAGGTAATACGGCGCAGCACTTCGCCTTCAGGGGTTTGTTCGGCGTTGTACTGCGGCAGGCTGGCGTCCTGGGTCGCTACCTTCACCACATCAGCGGGCCGTACAAAGTTGAACAACGTTTGTTGCCCCGCAGGCGCAGCCAGCAAGGGCGCGGCAAACAACAAGGCAAAAACAGCGGGCAGCGTGCGAATCATGTGAACAAGGTTCTCCCAAACGGCCGATGACTGGCCTGATGACGTGAAGCAATGGTGAGATAGACCACGAAGTGGGCGATTTCGCCCACGGTGGCTTATGAAATTTCCCGCCGGAACGGCGGCAAAGCATTCAGGATAGCTTTGCCGTAGCGCTGGGTGACCAGCCGCCGGTCAAGCAAGGTGATGGTGCCGCGATCTTCTTCGGTACGCAGCAGGCGCCCGCAGGCCTGGACCAGCTTCAGGGAAGCGTCCGGCACCGAGATTTCCATGAACGGATTGCCGCCCCGGGCCTCGATCCACTCGGCCAGCGCGGCCTCCACCGGATCATCCGGCACCGAGAACGGGATCTTGGCGATCACCACGTGCTCACAGTAGGCGCCCGGTAAGTCCACACCCTCGGCGAAACTGGCCAGGCCGAACAGCACGCTGGAGTCGCCGCCATCCACCCGCGCCTTGTGCTTGTTCAGGGTTTCCTGTTTCGACAGGTTGCCCTGGATAAACACCTGCTTGCGCCAGTCACGGTCGAGGCCGTCGAACACGTCCTGCATCTGTTTGCGGGACGAGAACAGCACCAGCGTGCCCCGGGAACCTTCCACCAGCGACGGCAGGTCGCGAATGATCGCCGCCGTGTGGGCCGGCGCATCACGCGGGTCGGCCTTGAGGTCCGGCACCCGCAGCACACCGGCGTCGGCGTGATGGAACGGGCTCGGCACCACGGCGGTGACGGCCTTTTTCGGCAGCCCGGCGCGCATGCGGAAGCGGTCGAAGGTGCCCAGGGCGGTCAGCGTAGCCGAGGTGACCAGGGCGCCGTAGGCCACGTTCCACAGGTTGCGTCGGAGCATTTCCGCCGCCAGGATCGGGCTGGCGTTGACCTCGATATCAAACAATGCACCGCTTTCCGACAAGGTCAGCCAGCGAGCCATGGGCGGGTTGTCTTCCGGGTCTTCGACGGTAAAGGCCGTCCACAGCTCCCAGTTGCCCTGGGACCGGGACAACAGGCTGCCAAACAGCGGGTACCATTCTTCGGCCTGGTTGCTGGCGATGCCGATGTTGACCTCGCCGTCCATGCCTTCCTTGAGCAAATCGGTGAGACGGGTGAACAGGTCGGTCAGGCGCGAAAAGCCCTTCTTCAGCTCAATGCCCATCTCGCGCATGTGCTCGGGAATCAGCCCGCCGACGAAACGATGACGCGGCCGCTCGCGGCCTTCCACGTCTTCGCCGGGCTTGAAGTCTGCCACCTGCTCGCAGGCGCTGAACATGAATTGCTGCTGGGTCTTGATCTCCCGCGCCAGCTCCGGCACCTGCTCGATCAACTTGCCCAGGTCGCCCGGCAGCGGGTGCTGGGCAAGCAACTTGGTGAGGTTCTTGGCGGTGGTTTCCAGCCAGTCGGCGGTGGAACGCAGCCGCGTGTAGTGGGCGAAGTGGCCGATGGCCTTGTCAGGCAGGTGATGGCCTTCGTCGAATACGTAAAGGGTGTCGCGGGGGTCGGGCAAGACAGCACCGCCGCCCAGGGCCAGGTCGGCGAGGACCATGTCATGGTTGGTGACAATAACATCGACCTTACCCATGCCTTCCCGAGCCTTGTAGAAGGCGCACTGGCCGAAGTTGGGGCAATGACGGTTGGTGCACTGGCTGTGATCGGTGGTCAGGCGCGCCCAGTCGGCGTCTTCCAGGGCGTTGGGCCAGCTGTCGCGGTCGCCGTCCCATTTATTACCCGCCAGTTTCTCGATCATGCTGGTAAACAGCTTCTGACTGACCTCATCGACTTCGATCTTGAAGCCTTCTTCTTCGAACAGCGACGCCGTGGCGGTTTGCGCGTGGCCTTCCTGCAACAGCACGTCGAGCTTGGACAGGCACATGTAGCGCCCACGGCCCTTGGCCAGGGCGAAGGTGAAATTCAGGCCACTGTTGCGCATCAGGTCGGGCAGGTCTTTGTAGACGATCTGCTCTTGCAGGGCGACGGTGGCGGTGGCAATCACCAGGCGCTTGCCGGCGGCCTTGGCAGTAGGAATCGCCGCCAGGCTGTAGGCCACGGTTTTCCCGGTACCGGTGCCGGCCTCGACGGCCACCACCGCTGGGTCGCCACTGCGCCGGCCTTCGTCGTCGGTGTCGATATCCCCGAGGACCTTGGCCACTTCGGCGATCATCAGGCGCTGGCCGTATCGCGGTTTCAAGCTCTTGGCTTCGAGAAAACGCGAGTAGGCGCCCTGGATCGTGGTTTTGAGTTCAGTGCTGATCATGGATAGTCGGGCGCAAAAAACGCTGGATAAATTTTCAGTGGTTCGGATCGGCCGCTATCATACCCCGCTAATTAATCCCGCGCAGAACGGAGTACCCCAATGACCGTGTTTAGCCTCGCTTATACCCTGCATGTACTGGCCGCCCTGATCTGGGTCGGCGGTATGTTTTTCGCCTGGATGATCCTGCGCCCCGCCGCCATGGCCGCGCTGGACGGGCCTGCCCGGCTGAAACTCTGGGTGAATGTGTTTCAACGTTTTTTTGTGTGGGTCTGGGTCGCGGTGCTGGTATTGCCGATCAGCGGTGTCGGCCTGCTGCAACTGCGCTTCAGCGGGTTTGAGACCGCGCCGCGTTATGTGCAGGTCATGATGGGGTTGTATGTGGTGATGACGGCGCTGTTTATCCGGATCCAGGCGTTGAAGTTGCCTGAGTTGCGCACGGCGGTGGCGGCTGAGGATTGGCCGGCCGGAGCGGCGGCGCTGGGGCAGATTCGCCGGTTGGTGGGGATTAACTTGATGGTGGGGTTGGTGCTGGTGGCGATTGCTTCGGCGCGGCCGATGTTCTAGGGCACCCCATACCCTGTGGCGAGGGGCTCCCTCGCCACAGGTAAAGCATTAAAGCCGTTGAACAGTCACAGCACCCGCAGGCCCCGCCGGCCCCGGCTGACCTTCCAACCCGGCCCGGCCTTTCTCGCCGCCATCGGCGCGGTACACCAGGCAACCCTTGGACTGCCCGCCTTTACCCGGCTTGCCCGCCGTGCCCGCCAAACCACCGGCACCGCCGTCCACCCAGACCTTGATCTTTTCCCCCGGGAAGTCCTGCGGCAATTCCACTCGAACCTGCGCACCCGCTGCGCCCGGTAGCCCGTCGCCACCGTTGTCGCCATTGGCACCGCGCCCGGCCGAACCCCAGGTGCAACCCGGGTCTTCGCCGTTGGCACCGTCCAGTCCGGCATAACCCTGGGCGCCCGCGCCGCCGCGGGCATCCACCGACAGCTCATCGGCCGTCAGCGAATTGATGCGCAACACCAAGTCACGCCCAGCCTTGGCCGGACGTTCATGGGTACCGGGCGCACCACGCGAGGTGATCTGACTGCCATGCTCCAGCTGCGCCTGGCGCACCTGCAGTTGCAGGGCGGTGCTGCCGGGCACGATGGCGATACGAGCTTCGCGGCCCAGGTGCAGCTCATCCACCGTCACCTGGGTGATATTTGAAGGGATCAGCAGGGTGCCGTAATCCGCCACCTCCAGCCGCTCCAATTGCAACACGCTGCTGCTGTTCGGCAGGCGCATCAACGAATTGGTGTCAACGCTGACGCTCTGGGCCAGGGCAATGGGGCTGACCAACAGGGCCAACAGAAAAACCTTACGCATGATTGGCCTCCTTGTTTACATCATTAACCGGTGCCGGCGCCGAAAGGCTCTGCACATGGAACATACCCACCAGCAGGATCTGCAAGCGGTCACGCCAGGGATGGGCACGATTTTTCACGCTGCCGTTGAACAGCAGCAATTCAAGAAGGTGGGTCAACAGCAACAGGCTGCCGGCCAGATTGACCAACAGGTGGAACGGGTTGATCAGCGGCGAGAACAGATTGACCACCACCACGACCCAGAACAGCAACGTCAAAAACTTCCCCAGCCCCCAAAACACCTTCATCCCGCACGCTCCCCTTGCACATTATTCTTTGGGCGCACAGTAACGACTTCTACAGGCGTTGTGCCAGTGAAGGATTAAAAAATTGATGAAGGGGCCCCCGTGGATCCCACGGGGGCCTTGAGGCTCTGTCAGCGGTTGATCTGAATTTCCACGCGACGGTTCAGCGCGCGGCCGTCAGCGGTTTTGTTGTCCGCCACCGGATGGCTTTCACCGGCGCCGGTCACCGAGACAAAACTGCTGCGCGGGATGCCGGAACTGACCAGATAGTCGGTTACCGAGTGAGCGCGTCGTTCAGAGAGTTTCTGGTTGTAGGCGTCTTTCCCGACGCTGTCGGTATGCCCGCTGACTCGCAGTTGCGCACTCGGGGCCTCTTTTTTCAGGCGGGTGGCGATGGTGTCGAGCTTGGTTTTATCGGCGGCCGTCAGCTTGGCGGAGTCGAACTCGAAGTGCACGTCACGAATCACGATGGTCTCTTCCTTGACCACCACCACTTCTTCTTGAACCACGGCTACCGGAACCGGTGGGCAGCCATTGGCATCCACCTGCACGCCTTTTGGCGTACCCGGGCACTTGTCGCGGCTGTCCGGCACGCCGTCGCCGTCTTCGTCACCGTCGCCGTGCACCCAGCAATAGGCGCCGGCCATGCCGCCGATCAGCAACGCGCCATAGCCCGCATAGGCAGAGCTTTCAGTCGCGCCGATGGCAGCACCGGTCACACCGCCAACCGCGGCGCAGGTGGGCCAGTCGGTTTTTTGCAAGCCTGCGCAACCTGTCAATACTCCGGTTAGCAGAACCAAGGGTAGAGCTGTCCGCATGATGCTCATCTGACTTTCTCCTGAGGGGATCGGCGGGGGCCGACGAGTGGAGTAAAGACGGCTCTTTTCATCTGCGCCAGCGTGTCACACCCCTGTATTCATTGGGCCCGGCTGTTTATTCTCGCCGCCCGCTCTAGGCCCGCACGCTCAGGCAGGCTAGTCTCTACGGTCCTGATGTGAGGATCTTCGATGACCGCCGGTATTTCTGCCCGTACACCCCAGCAAGCGCTCGCCGCGCTGCTTGATCTACACGCGCCAAAACGCCTGCTTTTATTGGGTGCCAGCCAGTTCCCGGCGTTGGATGCGTTCAAGGAGGCCCACCCGGATACCGTGGTGTCCTTCGCCGAGCCCGGTCCCTTGCCCGCCGACCTCGCCGCCCAGCGTTTTGACCTGGCGCTGGTGGTCGATTGCCTGGAACACCTGTCAAAACCTGCGGGCCTGACCCTGCTGGGGGGCATTCGCAACCTCAATGCCAGCCGCATTGCAGCGCTGGTGGACCTGGCCGCCTGCAACTGGAAGGACACCGACTTCTTTTCCCTGGCCCTGCAAGCCAGCGAGCGTTTCCAGCGCGAAGAGCAGGTTTTGACACTGTTTACCTATGATCTGCTTGACTATAAACAGGTGCCGGATTGGCTGAACGCCCGCTTCTGGGCCAACCCGCAAAACTTTGGCAAGTATTGGTGGTAACCCGATGAGTACATCCATTTGCCCCTGCGGCAGTGGCAACCTGCTGGATGCCTGCTGCGGCCATTATCACGCCGGCCACCCGGCTCCTTGCGCCGAAGCATTGATGCGTTCGCGCTACAGCGCCTATGTGCTGGGCCTGGTGGACTACCTGGTGGCCACCACGTTACCTGCGCAACAAGCCGGGCTGGACACGGCCGCCATCGGTGCCTGGAGCGCCCAAAGCACCTGGCTGGGCCTGACGGTGGAAAGCTCCGAAGTGTTCGGCGGCCAGCCGGAACACGCCTTTGTGACCTTTACCGCACGCTGGCATGACAGCACTGGCGAACACAGCCACCGCGAGCGCTCATCGTTCGTACAGAACAATGAACACTGGTACTTCATCGACCCGACAGTGGACGTGAAGGCCGGACGCAATGACGCCTGCCTGTGCGGCAGCGGGCAGAAATTCAAGAAGTGCTGTTCCAGCTACCTCTGACATTCATTGATACCCGGTAGGCTCGCGCTTGCTATGCTGACTCTTCATACGGAGTAACGGCATGGTTTCTCAGGCGCGGGTATTCAGGACTTACAGCCTTCTGCTGGCGTTGATGCTAGGGCTTTCCGGCTGCGCGTCCTGGTTTGCCGACGACGCGCCTGCCCCGGAGGTCCGGCTGGTCAAGGTCGACCCGGTGCGGGTCAAGTTGCTGGAGCAGAAGTTCAAGCTGTACTTTCGCGTGGATAACCGCGACGACAACGATTTGACCGTGCGCGGCCTGGTGTACAAGGTCAGCCTGGGCACGATGGTGCTGACCGAGGGCGAGTCCAATGAATGGCTGACCGTACCGCCCCACAGCCACGCGTTTTTCCGGGTTTCGGTGCGTACCAACCTGTGGCCACAAATCCGCGATGTGGTCGATATGTTGAAAAACCCACGGGAGCCCGTTCCCTATCGTCTTGAAGGCGAGTTGAAAACCGGTTTATTTATCGGGAACGACGTGCAGGTGCTGCGCAATGGCGAGATAATGCCCGGCGATTTTATTCCGGAGCGACATCAATGACTCAGCAACCCCATGTCCATGGTCCTGACTGCAACCACGATCACGATCACCATGATCACGACCACGGCCATGTCCACGGCCCGAACTGCGGCCACGCTCACCAGGAGCCGGTGCGCAACACGTTGAAGGACGTGGGTCGCAACGATCCTTGCCCGTGCGGCAGCGAGAAGAAATTCAAGAAGTGCCACGGGGCTTGATACCCTGAACACTGGTCAGTGTGGGAGCTGGCTTGCCTGCGATAGCAATCTTTCAGACAACATTGGTGTGACTGAAACACCGCTATCGCAGGCAAGCCAGCTCCCACATTTTGACCGTATTTCAACCTAGAGTTTTGCGCTGAAACTGCAACACCACCTCCAATCCCCCGCCTTCCCGATTGCTCAAGCTCAACCGCCCGTCATGGGCACTGGCAATCGTATGCGCGATGCTCAACCCCAGCCCGTAGCCGCCGGTTTCCACATTGCGCGAGCCTTCCACCCGGTAAAACGGCTCCATCACCTGCTCCAGCTGTTCCTGGGGAATCCCGGGCCCACGGTCGCTGATCACAATCCTTAAGCTGTCCGCCTTGTCCTCAACCCGCACCACCACTTCGCTGCCATAACGTACTGCGTTCTCCAGCAGGTTCTGCACGCAACGCTTGAGGCTGCGGGCGTACCCCGGCAGCGGCTGTTTGGCCCGCCCTTCTATCGTCACCGTCTCACCCACATCCTGAAGGTCTGCCTGCAAGCTTTGCAGCAAGGCGTTGATGTCGATGTTCTGGCGTTTCTCGTTGATTTCGCCGCTGCTGACAAAATCCAGGGTGCTGGACACCATGTGTTCCATTTCTTCCAGGTCGCTGCGAAAACGCTCCTTGGTGCGGTTGTCGTCGAGCATTTCCGTGCGTAAGCGCAGGCGTGTGATGGGAGAGCGCAGGTCGTGGGAAATCGCCGCCAGGAAGCGCGTGCGCTCGGCGATGTTGGCGATCAGCCGCTGCTGCATGGCATTGAACGCCTGGGCGGCGCGGCGCACTTCGGTGGGGCCGTCGACGGCCAGCGGTGGCCGTTGAATGTCCCGGCCTAGCGCTTCAGCCGCCTTGGCCAACGCATTCAGCGGGCGAATGGCCAGACGAACGGCCACCAGGGCGATGATCACCAGCACCACGACCCGCAGCAGATAAATACGCATCACGTAGTCGAATAACAGGTCCATCGGCGAAGTACTGGTCCAGCCCTGCTCTTCGGTGGCCTCCACCTGCAACCAGCGCCCGTCCGGCAAACGCAGGTCAATCAGGAACTGTCCCACCACCGGTTTGGAACCGAGCAAGGTCGAAAGCCCCGCGTGCCGGCCTTTGGCGTCCAGCAACTTGAGGCTCAACAAATGCAGGTTCTGCGTGTAGCCGGTCTTCTCCGAGAGCACTTTATTCAGCAGACGCTCGGTGGACTGGTCGCTGTCGCTGATGCGGCTCGGCACATCACTGGCCTGATCACTGAGCGTCAGGCGAAAACGCGGTGTATCGAGCATCTTGATCAGTAGATCAGCCTGCGCCGGATCGCTGTGCACCAGCCGCACCACGTCCGCCAGGCGTGTGGCGATCAGCCGGCTGGGGATTTCCAGCACCTGGCCGTGGCGCATGTCGTACCAGATGCTGCTGGTGAGCGCCTGGGCCGCGAGCATGCCGCTGACCAGGATCAGCACCAGCCGGCCAAACAGCGAACGCGGCAGCAGTTTCACGATTGCAGCACCACGTCGTCGGCGGTGAGCATGTAACCCTCGTTGCGCACGGTCTTGATCAGCCCAGCCGGCAATTGCGAGCGCAGGCGGCTGACGCACACATCAATCGAGCGGTCGAACGGCGTGCTGTCCTTGTCGAACACGTGGTTGAGCAAAAAGTCGCGGCTCAGCGGCCGGTTGGGGTGCTGCAACAGCAGGCGCAATACCCGGTAATCGGAGTTGCCAAGGCTCACCACCACACCTTCCGGCGAGAGCAGTTGGCGTGCCCGGGTGTCCAGTTGCCAGCCGGCGAAGCTGATGCTCGGTGCTTCATCCAGCCGCGCCCGGTCCGGAAAACTCTGCACCCGGCGCAGCACCACCTTGATCCGCACCAGCAACTCCCGCGGGTCGAACGGCTTGGGCAAGTAATCGTCGGCGCCGATTTCCAGGCCGACAATCCGGTCGATCAGCGTGCCCTTGGCGGTGAGCATGATCACCGGCGTGTTGGAGCTCACCCGCAATTCGCGGCACAAACTCAGGCCGTCTTCGCCGGGCAGCATCAGGTCGAGCACGATCAGGTCAATGACATTCAGCGCCAGGCGGCGGCGCATTTCCTTGCCGTCGCCAGCGGTGGACACCTGGAAGCCGGCGTCACTCAGGTAGTCACACAACAGCTGGCGGATTTGCGGGTCGTCATCAACGATCAACAGGTGGTCTTGCTTGGCCATGGGGCAACTCGTCCGAAACTCAAAAGGCAGGAGATAGCCGAAACGTCAGCCAGGCGTACGCGCAAATGTAATGGAATGTTGTGGGAAGCGGTAATCGCGCATCCACATTACAAAGCCACGGCGTGGCGGCCGGTATCGGTCTTTAGACTACCGAATCTAAATGAGATTAATTGTAATTTAGCCTAGGTCACTCCGAATGCCATTGCCTTCCCCTCGCGCCTTGTCGCTGCCCTCGACCCTTGCGCCGATGTTCGGCCTGCTTGCCGCCGGCAGCCTTTCTCCCACCGCCTGGGCCGATGCGCCGGTGGCAGCGTCCAACGATTCGGTGCTGAGCCTGCCGGAAATCAAGGTCGACGGTGAAGCCACCTCCACCTTCAAGGTCGACCGGGTGACCTCGGCAAAAATCAGCCAGCCGCTGCTGGACGCTCCGCAAAGCGTGACCATCGTCCCGCAGCAGGTGCTCAAGGAGCAGAACGCGCAAACCTTGCAGGAAGTGTTGCGCAACGTGCCGGGCATTACCTTCATGTCCGGCGAAGGCAACCTGGGCTGGGGTGACCTGTTTTCGATTCGCGGGTTTTCTTCGGAGCAGAGCCTGACCGTCGACGGCGTGCGCGATGCCGGCCAATCGACCCGCACCGACACCTTCAACCTGCAACAGGCGGAAGTGTTCAAGGGTACTGGCTCGATCGAATCCGGCGTTTCCGCCGTAGGCGGCAGCGTCAACCTGGTGAGTAAAGAAGCCCACCTGGGGGATGCCAACAAACTCTCCGCCGGCATCGGCACCGACAGCTACCGCCGCCTCACGGGCGATTTCAACAAGCAGTTGAACGACACCACCGCCCTGCGCATCAACCTGATGAAACACTACAACCAAGTGGCCGAACGCGACGACGTGGACTACGACCGCTGGGGCATCGCGACGTCCCTCGGCTTGGGCCTGGGCACCGACACGCGCCTGTTTATCGACACCTTCTACCAGAAGGACGACAACACCCCGGACGGCGGCGTGCCGATCCAGCGCGGCACCGATGGCGACCGCATGCCCGGCGTGAAGCGCTCCAACTGGTATGGCGACTCACACCTGTACACCCAGCAAACCAAAACCACTTCGCTGACCACCCGCTTCGAACATGATTTCGACTGGAACGAAGCGACCCTGAAAAACCAGACCAAGTGGGAGCGCACCGACAATTTCGCGGTACTTTCACCGGCACGCTTCTTTGCCGCCAACGCCAATGGCCAGAAAACCTGCACCGGCACGCGCTGTGCGACCTTGGGCTACACCGGCGTAGGACCGATCAGCCAAGTGCCCGGCAGCACGGTAAATGCCTACCCGGGATACACCAACAGCGGTAACACCGCCTACGGCATTCTGCGGGGCAGCGACTTCGGCCAGTCGACGCGCTACACCATCCTCGACAACCAGACCGACTTCGCCTTCAAGCTCAACACCGGCGGCCTGGAACACGCGGTGGTCAGCGGGCTTGAGTTCTATCACGAGACCTACGGCGGCCTGAAACGCAACGCCGAAGTCCCGGCCGGCGATCTGTTCTTCGACATGAACGACCCGAACCACAGCTTCGCCAGCACCACCGTGACCAAGGGCGAAGGCCAGCCGCGTTCGGTGATCGACAACGCCGGCATCTACCTGGGTGACACCATCACCCTGAACGAACAGTGGCAGGTGCTTGGCTCCCTGCGCTACGACAACTGGCAGGCCAAGACCACCCAGCGTGGCCAGGCATCCGTCGACAGCACCGACGGTGCCGTGAGCGGACGGGTCGGCGCGGTGTACAAGCCTCTGCCTAACGGCAGCATCTACGTGTCCTACAGCGAAGCGGCACAACCGTCGGCCCTGGGCGCATCGACCAACAACCAGATCTACGGCGCCGCCAGCACCAGCAACTACACCCCGGCCAAGTCGAAAACCTACGAAATCGGCACCAAGTGGGACATTGCCCACGACCTGCTGAACGTCACCGCCGCGATCTTCCGCACCGAACTGGACAACTCCTGGGAATACCAGGACGGCGAAACCGCCCCGGTCCGCGCCCTCCCGGCCAAACGCGTAGACGGCGTGGAACTGGGCCTGCAAGGCAATATCACCCCGCGCTGGACGGTGTACAGCGGGTTCTCGGCGCTCAAAAGCACCCAGACCAAGGGCGCCAACAAAGGCGAGGAAGCCAAGAACGTTCCCGACCTGACCGCCAACCTGTGGACCACCTACGCCGTCACCGACGACCTGAGCCTGAGCTACGGCGCGCAATACGTAGGACGCCGCCGCTACAGCGACAACAAATACGTCGGCGGCCTGAACAACAACAGCAGCTACGCCAACGGCCCGTCCGGCGTCTACGCGATCTACACCCGCGACCACGAAAAGGCCCCCGGCTACTGGCTCAACAACGTGGCCGCGCAATACAAAGTAACCAAGCAAACCACGGTCAACCTCAACCTCAACAACGTGTTTAACACGTTCTACTACAGCCAGATCGGCGCGTCCCTGGACGGCTTCCAGCTCTACGGCATTCCGGGCGCCGGGCGCACACTCACGGCCAGCGTCGACTATGAGTTTTAAGCCGTGCTGATCGAAATCCCGGCGCTGTTGAGCGCCGATGAAGTCGAGGTGGCCGTCGCCACCTTGCTCCATCAGCCGTGGGTCGACGGCAAAGTCACCGCCGGGCAGCGCTCGGCCATGGCGAAAAATAACCGGCAGTTGCCGGAAGACGCTCCGGTGGCGATTCGCCTGGGTGAGCAGATTCTGTCGCGGCTGTCGGACAACGCGCTGTTCATGTCCGCCGCCCTGCCGAAGAAAATCTACCCGCCGTTGTTCAACCGCTACAGCGGCGGCGAGGCCTTCGACTGGCATATCGACAATGCCATTCGCGGCCTCAAGGGCGTGCGCGAGCGCGTACGCACCGACATTTCCGCCACCTTGTTCCTGGCCGACCCGGCCAGCTATGACGGTGGTGAACTGGTGATTCGCGACACCTTCGGCGAACACGCGGTGAAGCTGCCCGCCGGGCACTTGCTGATGTATCCCGGCAGCAGCCTGCACAAGATCAACCCGGTCACCCGGGGCGAGCGCATCGCCAGTTTCTTCTGGATCGAAAGCCTGGTGCGCGAAGACAGCCAGCGCCAACTGCTGCTGGACATGGACGTGGCCATTCAACGCCTCACCGCGCAACACGCCGACGACCACGCTCTGCTGCAACTGAGCGGCGCCTATCACAACCTTTTGCGGCGCTGGAGCGATGTCTGATGCGCCGCCTTCACCTGGAGTTCTCGCCATGCTGAAACCCCGCAACTTCCTTAAGCTGGGCGCGCTGTTTGCCGTGCTGATCCTTGGCCACGCCGAAACGGCCGCCGCCCATGAAGTCACCGACGTGCTGGGCCGCAAGGTCGACGTGCCGGACCACGTGCAGCGTGTGGTGCTCGGCGAAGGCCGGCTGATTTCGGCCTTTGCCTTGCTGGACAAGGACGCGCCGTTCCAGCGGATTGTCGGCTGGCAGAATGATTTGAAGCTGCTGGATGCCCACACCTACAACGCCTACGTGGCGAAATTTCCGACGGTAAAAGACATCCCGCTGATTGGTCAGGCCTCGGAGCAAAGCGTCAGCGCCGAGGAAATTCTCTCGCTGAAACCGGACCTGGCGGTGTTCAGCATTTCCGGCCACGGCCCGACTGAACACAGCCCGGTGGCGGATGTGTTGGCCAAGGCGGGGATCGCGGTGTTGTTCGTCGACTTCCGCATCAACCCGGTGCAAGGCACCCACACCAGCATGACCGCCCTGGGGCAGGCCCTTGGCCGGGAAACCCAGGCCAAGGCGTTCCTCGACTTTTACGACCAGCACGTCAAGGTGATCACCGACGCCGTCGCCACCTTGCCGGCCGGGCCGCGTCCGAGTGTGTTCCTGGAATTGCTCGCCGGCGCCTGGCAGGCACCGGGGCACACCACCGGCAAGAGCGGCATGGGTGAAGTGATCAAACTGGTGGGCGGGCGCAACATCGCCGCCGACGTGGTGCCGGGAGCGCTGGGGGACATCAGTGTCGAGTACGCGCTGAAGGCCGACCCGGATGTGTACGTGGCCACCGGCAATCACAAGCCGGGGTTGATTCTGGGGGCTGGCGTGAGCAATGAAGACGCGCGCGCCGCGTTTGACAGCGTGCTGGCACGTCCGGAGTTCGTGAACCTTCGGGCGATTCGTGAGGGCAATGCCCACGGCCTGTGGCATGACTTCTACAACTCGCCATACAACCTGCTGGCGATTGAAGCGCTGGCCAAGTGGATCCATCCGGCGCTGTTCGCCAAGCTGGACCCGCAGGCGACCATGGAAGCGATGAACCAGCAGTTCCTCGGCATGCCGCTGCAGGGTGCTTACTGGATTGATGGCAAGGCCAAGTAACTAATAAGGCTCACACCCCATTCCCTGCCTGGACAAGGTTCCTGTGGGAGCTGGCTTGCCTGCGATAGCGGTGTTGGATTCACCATCGCCATCGCAGGCAAGCCAGCTCCCACACTGACCGAGTACCGGCAGGGATTTTCGTCGTTTTCAAGGCTGCGAATCCAATGACCACTCAAACCCTCGACCTCGCCACCGCCAGCCAGGGCTATCGCCGCCTGCTCGCGCGCCGCTGCTGGCTGCTGGCCCTGCTGGGGGGCGCGCTGGTTTGCGCGATCCTCGTGGACCTGGCCAGCGGCCCGTCGGGCATGGGCCTTGGCGCCCTGCTCGACGGTTTGCTGCACCCGGCCCACTTGAGCGCCACCGACCAGGTGATTATCTGGAACGTGCGCCTGCCCTACGCCTTGATGGCGGTGTTGGTCGGTTGCGCACTGTCGCTGGCAGGCGCCGAGATGCAGGCCATCCTTAATAACCCGCTGGCCAGTCCGTTCACGCTGGGGGTTTCATCGGCGGCGGCGCTGGGCGCATCCCTGGTGATTGTGTTTCCGGTGACGACGCTGTGGGTGTCGGCCAATACGGCGATTTCCATTTCGGCGTTTGTGTTCGCTGCCGCCTCGGTCTTTTTGCTGCAAGCCATGTCACGCCTGCGCGGTGCCGGGGTGGAAAGCCTGGTGCTGTTCGGGATTGCGCTGGTGTTCAGTTGCAATGCAGTGGTCGCCCTGTTGCAACTGGTCGCCACCGAGGATGTGCTGCAACAACTGGTGTTCTGGACCCTGGGCAGCGTGACCCGGGCCAACTGGGACAAGCTCGGCATCCTCGCGTTTGTGGTCGCCGTGGTCATGCCCTTTTCCTTCGCCGCCGCCCCGCGCCTGACCTTGCTGCGCATGGGCGAAGACCGCGCGCAAAGCTTCGGCGTCGACGTGAAACGCCTGCGGTTTTTCTCGTTGTTGCGCATCAGCCTGCTGTCGGCCACCGCCGTGGCGTTTGTGGGAACCATCGGTTTTATCGGCCTGGTAGGTCCGCATATCGCGCGGATTCTGGTGGGTGAAGACCAGCGTTTCCTGTTGCCGGCCAGCGCGCTTGTCGGCGCATTACTGCTGTCGCTGTCGTCCATCGCCAGCAAGCTGATCATGCCCGGCGTGATTGTGCCGGTGGGCATCGTCACCGCACTGGTGGGTGTGCCGATTTTCGTGTTGCTGGTGTTCAAGCGCGGGAGGCAGTTATGAGTACGGGATTGTCGATTCAGAACGCCCACGTCAGTTATGGACGGCGCCAGATTGTGCATGACCTGAGCCTGCCGACCCTGGCCCATGGCAGCCTGACCGCGCTGATCGGGCCGAACGGTGCGGGCAAGTCAACGTTGCTGCGGGCGGTGGCCGGGTTGGAAAAGATGCAGGGCGTTGTCAGATTGGGTGACCTGGACCTGACGAAAATGTCCGTTGGCGAGCGCGCCCGACGCGTGACCTACATGCCGCAGAACCTGCCGCCGGGCTTGAGCCTGAGCGTGATGGAAAGCGTGATCGCGGCGCTGCGGGTGGCGAACGTCGAGGGCATTCCGCTTTCAAGCGACGCGTGCATGCGCGAGGCGTTTGATGCGTTGCATCGGATTGGCATCGCTCATCTGGCGGATCAGCTGTTAAGCACGTTATCCGGCGGCCAACGGCAACTGGTCAGCCTGGCGCAACTGATTGCGCGCCGCCCGCAGGTGATGCTGCTGGATGAGCCGACCAGTGCGCTGGATTTGAACTATCAGTTGAAGGTCATGGATTGCGTTCGGGGTTTGGTGCGCGAGCACAACCTGATTGCGGTGGTGGTACTGCACGACATCAACCTCGCGGCGCGTTATGCCGACCATATCGCAGTGCTGCGCCAGGGCCGGCTATATGCCAGTGGTGCAGCGGATGACGTGCTGGATGCGGCACTGTTTGCCGAAGTCTATGGCGTGCAGGTGCGCATCGAGCGCTGTTCGCAGCAGACGTTGCAGGTGTTGGTGGATGGTGCGGTGGCTTAACTGCCGACAAAAACCTCTGTAGTGAGGCGGTTGTTGTGGTGAGGGGGCTTGTCCCCCGTTGGGCCGCGCAGCGGCCCCAGTACAGCCAGCGCGCTCTTTCAGTTAAAACGCTGAGGCAGGTCTTGGGTCTGCTTCGCAGCCCAGCGTGGGGCAAGCCCGCTCACCACCGGAACGAATTTCCATATCGATAGACCTAAATGTTTCATTGAATTTTCGTCACCCTAACATTACCTATACCTACAGGCATTCGCTCAAGCGTCACCACCCTTGGAGAGCTTCATGATCGACCTGTATTACTGGACCACCCCCAACGGTCACAAAGTGTCGTTGTTCCTGGAAGAAGCCGGTCTGCCTTACGAGGTGCACCCGATCAACATCGGCCAGGGCGAGCAGTTCAAGCCCGACTTCCTGAAAATCGCCCCCAACAACCGCATTCCGGCGATCGTCGATCAGAACCCGACCGACGGTGGCGCGCCGATTTCCCTGTTCGAATCCGGTGCGATCCTGCTGTACCTCGCGGAAAAAACCGGCCAGTTCATTCCCCAGGACCTGCGCGGTCGTCAGGAAGCGCTGCAATGGCTGTTCTGGCAAATGGGTGGACTGGGCCCGATGGCCGGGCAGAATCATCACTTCAGCCAGTTCGCCCCGGAAAAAATCCCCTACGCGATCAAACGTTATGTGGATGAGACCGCCCGCCTGTATGGCGTGCTCGACCGGCGCCTGGCCGACCGTCAGTTTGTGGCCGGCGAGGAATACAGCATTGCCGACATGGCGATCTACCCGTGGATCGTTTCCCACAAGTGGCAGAGCCAGAAGCTGGAAGACTTCCCACATGTAGAACGCTGGTTCAACCACATCAAGCAACGCCCCGCGACGGTGCGTGCTTATGAGCTGGTGCAGAAGGTCAATCCGCCGAAATCCTGAAGGTCGACGGGATCAAAAATGTGGGAGCGGGCTTGCTCGCGAATGCGGTGGATCAGCCACAACTCTTTTAGCTGATACACCGCATTCGCGAGCAAGCCCGCTCCCACACTGATTTGTGCCCGACTAGAAACCTTACGCAAATCCTGAAATAAGCATCGCCTCCCGCTTGCGTCGTTTCGCCGCGCTCACTAACGTAGCGCCTTTACTGACGCTACCCCCCGCAGGAGCTTTGCCATGGCCTCGCCAGCCCTCTCACATTTTCTTCCCCGGTTCGGCGTTGCCGCGGCCATTGCCAGTGCCTTGGGCCTGGCCGGTTGCCAGTTACAAAGCACCCAAGACACCCTGCCTCCGGTTTCCGGCGTGCAGCCCATCAAGGGCCTCGCGCAGAACGTTTCCGTGCGCCGCAACAGCCAGGGCATCCCGCTGATTGAAAGCAGCACGTTCCATGACGCGCTGTTCACCCTGGGCTATGTGCACGCCAGCGACCGCATCACGCAAATGGTCACCCTGCGCCTGCTGGCCCAGGGCCGTCTGGCAGAAATGTCGGGGCCGGACGTGCTGGATGTCGACCGTTTCATGCGGGCGGTCAACCTGCGCAAGAGCGCCGGCGAGCTGTATAACGCTTCGTCGCCACGCCTCAAGCGCTTCTTTGAAGTGTATGCGCGCGGGGTCAATGCCTACCTGTTCCGCTACCGCGACAAGCTGCCGCCAGACCTGGCCCAGAGCGGCTACAAGCCCGAATACTGGAAGCCGGAAGACTCCGCGCTGCTGTTCTGCCTGCTGAACTTCAGCGAGTCGACCAACTTGCAGGAAGAGTTGTCGTCGTTGGTGCTGGCGCAAAAAGTCGGCGCCGACAAACTCGCCTGGCTGACCCCAAGCTACCCGGATGAACCGTTGCCGGTGGCCGAGTCCGACAAGCTCAAGGGCATCAACCTGGGCCAGATCCCGGGCCTCGCCGCGCTGACCAGCCTCAGCGAACACCTCGGCACCTTGAACACCCTGGGCACGTCCAGTTCCAGCAACTGGGCGATCGGCCCGCAGCGCAGCCGCAGCAACAAGAGCCTGCTGGCCAATGACCTGTCGACCTCGATGCAGGCGCCGTCGCTGTGGAACTACGTGCAAATCCGCTCGCCGAAATACCAGGCCGCCGGTGTGTCGATCGCCGGTTTGCCAACCCTGCTTTCCGGCTTCAACGGCAAGGTGGCCTGGAGCATGAGCCAGGTCTCGGGCGACACCCAGGATGTGTTCCTGGAGAAGGTCAAACGCCAGGGCAACGCGCTGTACTACGAGAACAACGGCAAATGGTTGCCGGCCATCGTGCGTAACGAAACCTACTTCGCCAAGGGCCAGCGGCCGATTCGCGAAGCGGTGTACGAAACCCGCCACGGGCCGCTGCTCAACAGTGCCCAGTCGCTGAACAGCGGCTACGGCCTGGCCTTGCAGACCGCCGACTTTAAAGACGACAAGAGCCTGGACGCGTTCTTCGACCTGTCCCGTGCACAAACCGCCGGTAAAGCGTCTGACGCCACCCGGGAAATCCGCGCGATTGCCTTGAACATGGTCTTCGCCGACGCCAGCAGCATCGGCTGGCAAGTCACCGGGCGCTTCCCGAACCGCCGTGAAGGCGAAGGCCTGGTGCCGTCGCCGGGCTGGGACGGGCGTTTCGATTGGGACGGCTACGCCGACGCGATGCTGCACCCTTACGATCAGGACCCGACCCAGGGCTGGATCGGCACCGCCAACCAGCGCACGATTCCCCGCGGCTACGGCATGCAATTGTCCAACTCGTGGGCGGCGCCGGAACGCGCCGAACGTATCGCGCAACTGGCCAGCAGCGGCAAGCACGACAACCGCAGCATGATCGCCATGCAGTACGACCAGACCACCACCTTTGCCGCCAAGCTCAAGGGCATGTTCCAGGCGCCGGGCATGGCCCAGCCGCTGAAACAGGCGATCGATGGATTGCCGGCAACAGACCAGGCCAAGGCGCGGGAAGCACTGGGCCGCCTGATGGCCTTTGATGGCCGCCTGGCAGCTACCTCCGCCGACGCGGCGATTTATGAACTGTTCCTGCAGGAAAGCGCCAAGCAGATTTTCCTCGACGAACTCGGCCCGGAAAACAGCGCCACCTGGAAAGCCTTTATCGGCAACGCCAACCTGTCGTACTCGGCCGTGGCCGACCACCTGCTGGGGCGCGAAGACAGCCCGTTCTGGAATGACGCACGCACCGGACAGAAAACCGACAAGCCGGCAATCCTGGCCCGCAGCCTGACCGCCTCGATCACCGCGGGCGACAGCGCTTTGGGCGCCGATCACAAGGCCTGGCAGTGGGGCAAACTGCACAGCTACACCTGGAAGAACACCAGCGGCCAGACCATTCGCGGGCCACTGGCAGCGGGCGGCGATCACAACACGCTGAACAGCGCGCCGTACAGCTGGGGCCAGAGCTTCGACACGACCCAGGTGCCGGCGCTGCGGATGATTGTGGACTTCGGCCTGGCGGAACCGATGATGGGCCAGAGCGGCATCGGCCAATCCGGCAACCCGGCCAGCCCGAACTACGCCAATGGCATCGACCCGTGGCTGAAGGCGCAATACCTGAGCTTCCCGATGCAGCCGCAGAACTTTGACGGGGTGTATGGGAAGACGCGGTTGACGTTGGTACCCGGCAAATAACCCGGTCCCCCCTGACTCAACCGAATCAAAATGTGGGAGCGGGCTTGCTGTGGTAAGGAGGCTTGTTGTGGTGAGCGGGCTTGCCCCGCGCTGGGCTGCGAAGCAGCCCCATCAATCTGTAGTGAACCCGACGGGGGACAAGCCCCCTCACCACAGCAAGCCCGCTCCCACATTTGATTGCATGCATTCCGATAGAACTTCTCCGCTCATCCCCGCCTCATAATTAACAAGCCCATCTCCACGGCACGCCCATGGACCTTGTTATCGCCCGGCCCGAAGGCCTCTACTGCCCCGCCGGGGATTTCTACATCGACCCCTGGCGCCCGGTGGAGCGCTCGGTGATCACCCACGCCCACGGCGATCACGCCCGCACCGGCAACCAACATTACCTGGCCGCCGCCCCCGGCGAAGGGATCCTGCGTTCGCGCCTGGGCCAGGACATCAACCTGCAAACCCTGGCCTACGGCGAAACCCTGCGCCATCACGGCGTCACCTTGAGTTTTCACCCCGCCGGCCACGTGCTCGGTTCAGCCCAGGTGCGCCTGGAATACCAGGGCGAAGTCTGGGTCGCCTCCGGTGACTATAAAGTCGAGCCCGACGGCACCTGCGCACCGTTCGAACCGGTGCGCTGCCATACGTTTATCACCGAGTCGACCTTTGGCCTGCCGATCTATCGCTGGCAGCCCCAGGCGCAGATTTTTGCCGGGATCAACGACTGGTGGCAGGCGAATATCGCCGCCGGCAAAGCCAGCGTGTTGTTCTGTTATTCCTTCGGCAAGGCTCAGCGAATCCTCCACGGCATCGACGCCAGCATCGGCCCGATCCTCAGCCATGGCGCGGTCGAGCCGCTGAACCGGGTGTACCGTGAAGCCGGCATCTACATCCCCGAAACCCTCTACGCCGGTGATTTCAAAAAGACTGATCCCCTGCTGCGCCAAGCCCTGATCATCGCCCCGCCCTCGGCCGGCGGCAGTACCTGGATGCGCCGTTTCGGCGACTACAGCGACGCCTTCGCCAGCGGCTGGATGCGCCTGCGCGGCACCCGGCGGCGACGCGGGGTGGATCGCGGCTTTGTGCTCTCGGACCATGCCGATTGGCCCGGGCTGTTGTGGGCCATTGAGCAAACCGGCGCAGAACGGGTGATGGTCACCCACGGATCTGTAGGTGTGTTGGTCCGGCACCTGCGGGAAAAAGGCCTGGATGCCCAGGGCTTCACCACCGAATACGGCGATGACGAAGAGGAAGCCGCGTCATGAAAGCCTTCGCCGAGCTGTACGCCAACCTCGACGCCACCACCTCCAGCAATGCCAAGCTCGCCGCCTTACAGGCCTATTTCCTGCAGGCGCCAGCGGAAGATGCCGCGTGGGCGGTGTACTTTTTATCCGGCGGGCGGCCACGGCAACTGGTGCCCACCCGTTTGCTGCGAGACATGGCCACCGACGCCGCCGGCATTGAGCCATGGTTGTTCGAAGAGAGTTATCAGTCGGTAGGCGATCTGGCGGAAACCATTTCCCTGCTGTTACCGGAATCGCCCCACACCTCGGATGACGGCCTGGCGGTGTGGCTGGAAGAAAAACTCCTGCCCCTGCGTGGCCTGCCGCCCGAAGAGTTGGCCGAACGCCTGCCCGCGTTGTGGGCACAACTGGATCAACCGAGCCTGATGCTGTGCATCAAGCTGATCACCGGCAGTTTTCGGGTCGGCGTGTCGAAGTTGCTGGTCACCCGCGCCCTCGCCGCCATGGCCGGGCTGGACAGCAAGCGCGTGGCCCAGCGCCTGGTGGGCTACACCGACCTGTCCAATCGCCCGACCGCCGAAGGCTATCTGAAGCTGATTGCCGCTGAATCGTCCGACGAACACGCACAACGTGGCGGACAGCCTTATCCGTTTTTTCTCGCCCATGCTTTGGCCCAACCTGCGGAGCAGTTCGATGCCTTGCTCGGCGCCCCCGCAGACTGGCAAGTGGAATGGAAGTGGGACGGCATCCGCGCACAACTGGTCAAGCGCGAAGGCCGCTTGTGGGTCTGGTCCCGGGGCGAAGAACTGGTCACCGACCGCTTCCCGGAGCTGCATGACCTGGTGCACAGCCTGCCCGACGGCACGGTGATCGACGGTGAAATCGTGGTGTGGAAAGACTCGGTACAACCCTTTGCCCTGCTGCAACAGCGCATCGGCCGCAAAACCCTGAGCAAGAAAATCCTCGAAGACGCACCGGTCGCAGTGCTGGCCTATGACCTGCTGGAACACCACGGCGAAGACTGGCGCAACCACACCCAGGCCGAACGCCGGGCGCAACTGGAGCGGGTAATCAGCGATTGCGATCAGCCGATGTTGCAGGCTTCGCCATTGCTGACCGGCGACAGCTGGCAGGCATTGGCGCAGCAGCGTGAGGCGTCCCGCAGCCTGGGGGTGGAAGGTATGATGCTCAAGGCGCGGGAGGGACTCTATGGCGTGGGCCGCACCAAGGACATGGGCGTGTGGTGGAAGTGGAAAGTCGACCCGTTCAGCGTCGACGCGGTATTGATCTATGCCCAGCGTGGCCATGGCCGGCGCGCCAGCCTGCACAGCGACTACACCTTCGCCGTGTGGGACGGCCCGCCCGGCAGCGAACGTACGCTGGTGCCGTTCGCCAAGGCCTATTCCGGGCTGACTGACGAAGAAATGCGCAAGGTCGATGCAATTATCCGCAAGACCACGGTGGAGAAGTTCGGCCCGGTGAGCAGTGTGACGCCCAGTCTGGTGTTCGAGCTGGGCTTCGAGGGGATTGCGCTTTCCAAGCGGCACAAGAGCGGGATTGCGGTGCGTTTTCCGAGGATGTTGCGGTGGCGGCAGGATAAATCCGTGGATGAGGCAGACAACCTGGCCACGCTGCAAAATCTGCTGGCCTGACCCAAGCCCTTGTAGGAGCTGGCTTGCCAGCGATGGCGTCCGCAAGATCACTGCCTCATTCAGGAAACAATCGCCGGCAAGCCGGCTCCTACAGGTAACTGCGCCGCCCCACATTGGTGCATTCAATTTTTCATGCCCGCTTTCGGGCATTTCCTACCGACGCAACTTCTTAATCTCACCTTTTAAAACGACCATTCGGAACTATGGTGCAGAAATTGCTACTTGAGTCAGGTCTGACACCGTTCAGTAACAGTCCTAACCGCGCCACAAGCGCTTATCTTGGTTTCCAGGGATTACATAATGAAAAAAGCATTGCTGACCCTTTCTGCACTGGCTCTGTGCATGGCCGCCGGTTCCGCGTTGGCCAAGGAATACAAGGAATTGCGTTTTGGTGTCGATCCGTCCTACGCCCCGTTTGAGTCAAAAGCCGCTGACGGCAGCCTGGTGGGCTTCGATATCGACCTGGGCAATGCCATCTGTGCCGAGCTGAAGGTCAAGTGCAAATGGGTCGAAAGTGATTTCGACGGCATGATTCCAGGCCTCAATGCCAACAAGTTTGATGGCGTGATTTCGTCCATGACGGTCACCACAGCCCGTGAAAAGGCGATCGACTTCTCCAACGAGCTGTTCTCCGGCCCTACATCCCTGGTGTTCAAAAAAGGCGCGAACTACTCCACGCCTGAGTCCCTGAAGGGCAAAAGCGTGGGCTACGAGCAAGGCACCATCCAGGAAGCCTACGCCAAGGCCGTACTGGACAAGGCCGGTGTGACCACCAAGGCCTACGCCAACCAGGACCAGGTGTATGCCGACCTGACGTCCGGCCGTCTGGACGCTTCCGTACAGGACATGCTGCAAGCCGAACTGGGCTTTTTGAAGTCGCCAGCCGGTGCTGACTACGAAGTCAGCAAGGCCATCGACGACCCACTGCTGCCCTCCAAAACTGCGGTCGGTATCAAAAAAGGTAACAAAGACCTCAAGGCCTTGTTGGATAAAGGTATCAAAGCGTTACACGATGATGGCACCTACGCCACCATCCAGAAGAAACACTTTGGCGATCTGAACCTGTACAGCGGCAAATAATGCCTGGGGCGCCCTTCCTCTGGAGGGGCGCTTTTTTATCGCCATAGGTCCTGATTTATGTTCGAAGATCTTTTGCAAACCCTGGGGCTCAGTGCCTTCAGCTTGAAGGGTTTCGGCCCGCTGTTGCTGCAAGGCACCTGGATGACCATCAAGTTGTCGGTGTTTTCCCTGGCCGTCAGCGTGTTGCTGGGCTTGCTCGGGGCTACCGCCAAACTGTCCAGCCTGCCGTTCCTGCGGATTCCCGCGCAGATCTACACCACCTTGATTCGCGGCGTGCCCGACCTGGTGCTGATGCTACTGATTTTCTACAGCCTGCAAATCTGGCTGACCGGCTTTACCGACTTTATGGAATGGGACTACATCGAGATCGACCCATTCAGCGCCGGGGTCATCACCCTGGGCTTTATCTACGGTGCGTATTTCACCGAGACCTTTCGCGGCGCGATCCTCGCCGTGCCCCGTGGCCAATTGGAGGCTGCCACGGCCTACGGGCTCACGCGCGGCCAGCGGTTTCGCTTCGTGACCTTCCCGCAGATGATGCGTTTCGCCCTGCCGGGCATCGGCAATAACTGGATGGTGATGCTCAAGGCCACGGCACTGGTGTCGATCATCGGCCTGGCCGACCTGGTCAAAGCCGCGCAGGATGCCGGCAAGAGTACTTATCAACTGTTCTATTTCCTGGTGATCGCCGCGTTTATCTACCTGTTGATCACCAGCGCGTCCAACTTCGTCCTGCGCCGCCTCGAACGGCGCTACTCCGCAGGCTCCC
Organism: Pseudomonas sp. 1912-s; assembly: GCF_029269205.1. Lineage (NCBI taxonomy): Bacteria > Pseudomonadati > Pseudomonadota > Gammaproteobacteria > Pseudomonadales > Pseudomonadaceae > Pseudomonas > Pseudomonas sp. 1912-s. Next base: position 48,220 of record NZ_JARIXR010000017.1, read on the forward strand.
GGGAGGCAGTGCGATGATCGAACTGATTCAACAATACTGGCGCCCCTTCCTTTATAGCGACGGCCAGCACATTACCGGGCTGGCCATGACGATGTGGCTGCTCAGCGCCTCGATCTTCATCGGCTTCTTGGTATCGATCCCGCTGTCCATTGCCCGGGTGTCGCGCAATCGCTGGGTACGCTGGCCGGTGCAGTTCTACACCTACCTGTTTCGCGGCACGCCGCTGTATATCCAGTTGCTGATTTGCTACACCGGGATCTACAGCATCGCGGCGGTTCGCGCGCAGCCGGTGCTGGACGCGTTCTTTCGTGATGCGATGAACTGCACGATTCTCGCCTTCGCCCTCAACACCTGCGCCTACACCACGGAGATTTTCGCCGGGGCGATCCGCAGCATGGCCCATGGTGAAGTCGAAGCGGCGAAAGCCTACGGCCTGAGCGGCTGGAAGTTGTACGCCTACGTGATCATGCCGTCGGCCCTGCGTCGCTCGCTGCCGTACTACAGTAATGAAGTCATCCTGATGCTGCACTCGACGACGGTGGCCTTCACCGCGACGATCCCGGATATCCTGAAAGTCGCCCGGGACGCCAACTCGGCCACCTACATGACGTTTCAATCATTCGGTATCGCTGCGCTGATCTACCTGACCGTGACCTTTGCCCTGGTCGGTCTGTTTCGTCTGGCGGAGCGCCGCTGGCTGGCCTTTCTCGGGCCCAGCCACTAAGGAGCCTTCATGCGTCATCAGATTCATCCACTTGTGGCGCCGGTGCCGGGCACGGCGCGACAGATCCACAGTTTTCACTTCGGGCCGGAACAGGCTGAAGGCAAGATCTACATCCAGTCGTCGCTGCATGCCGACGAATTGCCGGGCATGCTGGTGGCCTGGCATCTCAAGGCGCGCCTGACACAACTGGCCGCCGCCGGCCGCCTGCGCAGCGAGATCGTGCTGGTACCCATCGCCAACCCGACCGGCCTGGAACAGGTGTTGATGGACATCCCCCTGGGCCGCTATGAGCTGGAAAGCGGGCAGAACTTCAATCGCCTGTTTGTCGACCTGAGCGAGGACGTGGGTAATCAGGTCGAAGAGCTGCTGGGGGATGATCCACAGCACAATGTCGAGCTGATCCGCGATGCCCTGACCCTGGCCCTTGCGGCGCAAACGCCGGCCACGCAACTGGAATCCCAGCGCCTGGCACTGCAACGCCTGGCGTGTGATGCCGACATGGTGCTGGACCTGCACTGCGACTTCGAAGCCGTGGCGCACCTGTACACCACCCCCGAGGCCTGGCCCCGGGTGGAGCCGTTGGCGCGCTATATCGGGTCGGAAGCCAGCCTGTTGGCCACCGACTCCGGCGGGCAGTCGTTCGATGAGTGTTTCACCCTGGTGTGGTGGCAATTGCAGCAGCGGTTTGGCGAGCGCTTCCCGATCCCGATGGGCAGTTTTTCGGTGACCGTCGAGTTGCGCGGCCAGGGCGACGTCAACCACGGCCTGGCCAGCCTCGACTGCCAGGCGATCATCGATTACCTGATTCACTTCGGCGCGATCAGCGGCGAGCCTGCACCGCTGCCGGAACTGCCCTACCCCGCCACACCGCTGGCGGGCGTCGAGCCGGTGACCACGCCCATGGGCGGCTTGCTGGTGTTCAGCGCCCTGCCTGGGGAATACGTGGAGGCCGGGCAACTGATCGCCGAAATCATCGACCCCATTTCTGACCGCGTAACGCCGGTGCATTGCCGCAATGCCGGCCTGCTCTACGCCCGTTCGCTGCGGCGCATGGCCACTGCCGGGATGGTCATCGCCCATGTCGCAGGCCTTGAAGCCTATCGCAGCGGCTACCTACTTTCGCCTTGAGGATGCATGCCCCATGTACAAATTGACCGTTGAAGGCCTGCATAAAAGCTATGGCGACAATGAGGTGCTCAAAGGTGTCTCGCTCAAGGCCAAGACCGGTGATGTGATCAGCTTGATCGGCGCCAGCGGCTCGGGCAAAAGCACCTTTTTGCGCTGCATCAACTTTCTGGAACAGCCGAACGATGGGGCCATGACGCTGGATGGCCAGCAGATTCGTATGGTGAGCGACCGCCATGGGATGCGCGTGGCGGATGACGCTGAGTTGCAGCGCCTGCGTACGCGGTTGGCGATGGTGTTTCAGCATTTCAACTTGTGGAGCCACATGAGTGTGCTGGAGAACATCACCATGGCTCCGCGCCGGGTACTGGGTTGCAGCAAGAAGGACGCCGAGGACCGGGCTCGTCGTTACCTGGACAAGGTTGGGCTGCCGGCGCGGGTGGCGGGTCAATACCCGGCGTTTCTGTCGGGTGGCCAGCAACAGCGGGTAGCGATTGCCCGGGCGCTGGCGATGGAGCCGGAGGTGATGCTGTTTGACGAGCCGACTTCGGCGCTGGACCCGGAATTGGTGGGTGAGGTGTTGAAGGTGATCCAGGGTTTGGCTGAGGAAGGCCGGACGATGATCATGGTGACCCATGAGATGAGCTTTGCCCGAAAGGTGTCGAGCCAGGTGCTGTTTTTGCACAAGGGGTTGGTGGAGGAACAGGGTGCGCCGGAGGATGTGCTGGGTAATCCGAAGAGCGAGCGGTTGCAGCAGTTTTTGAGTGGGAATTTGAAGTAGGGTTGGGGGCATATCCGTTATTTCGGTAACGGCCGCTTAGGGTTCCGCTCTTACAGCGGCTCACTTTTGAACAGCGCAAAAGTAAGCAAAACGCTCTTGCCCCACCACTCGGCACCTCGCTAAGGCTCGGTGTGCCCGCACTCCGGCATTACTACGCGGGCCGCCGCGACGGGGCGTCCCTGCCCCGTCGCGGCTAAACCGGCGTCCTGCCGGTTTACCCGCTCCGTACTACCTGCGTTCGGCCAGCGTGGTTTAACGGGGCGCCTAAGATCAAGATCAAAAGCAGATCAACAGCACAGCGGCCTACAGGCCGGCTTGAGTGGTGTGAAGCAAAGGCAACATCAAGATCAAAATCCACAGCGGGCACGGTCAAATGTGGGAGCTGGCTTGCCTGCGATCGCATCAACTGGATGTACCTGAAAGACCGAGTTGTCTGCATCGCAGGCAAGCCAGCTCCCACAGAAAAGCAGAGCTGCATCCGTTTCAGATTTGGCTTTCGCTCTGGCTTTTGATCTGGCTTCTACCACTCAAGCCGGCCGGTAGGCCGCTGTGCTCTTGCTTTTGATCTTGATCTTGCTCTGACTGCCCCATTCAGCCCGAGGCCGAACGCAGGTGGTGCGGAGCGGGTAAACCGGCAGGACGCCGGTTTAGCCGCGCTGGGCCAGGGATGGCCCATCGCGGCGGCCCGCGGAGCATCGCCGGAGTGAGGGAACGCCGAGCCCTAGCGAGGCGCCGACAGGCGGGGCAGAGCGTTTTGGTTACTTTGCCGCTTTTGCAAAGTGACTCGCTGTAAGAGCGAAACCATAAGCGGCCGTTACCGCAGCAACGGATATGCCCCCAACATTCGTTAAACCTTTCCCCCCCAACAAAGGTCTCTGAAATACCCCCCCAGAGCCCCAAGCATGGCCAAATCCAGCAACTTCGCCAAAGACTGGTTCACCGCCAAAAACTGGAAACCGTTCGCCTTCCAGAAAGACGTATGGCACGCAGTCAAGGAAGGCCAGTCGGGACTGCTCCACGCCAGCACCGGCGCCGGGAAAACCTACGCACTGTGGTTCGCCGCCCTCAACCGCCTCGCCATCACCGAAACCACTCCACGCAAACGCAAAGCCCCCGCCGAACCGCTGACGGTCCTGTGGATAACCCCCATGCGCGCCCTGGCCGCCGACACCGCCCGTGCCCTGGAAGCACCGCTCCAACCCCTGAACATCCCCTGGACCGTCGGCCTGCGCACCGGCGACACCAGCAGCAGCGAACGCGCCCGACAAAGCCGCCGCCTGCCCAGCACCCTGATCACCACCCCGGAAAGCCTCACGCTGATGCTCGCCCGCGCCGACAGCGAGGTCAGCCTGTCCCATCTGCGCATGGTGGTAGTGGACGAATGGCACGAACTGATCGGCAACAAACGCGGCGTGCAACTACAACTCGCCCTCGCCCGCCTGCGGCAATGGCATCCCGAACTGATTGTGTGGGGCATTTCCGCAACCCTGGGTAACCAGGCCCACGCGCTGGAGGTGTTGATCCCACAGGGCGGCGGGATCAACGTGCAGGGGCAAACCACCAAGCGGTTGCAGGTCGATACGCTGTTGCCACCGGTGATCGAGCGATTTCCCTGGGCCGGCCATATCGGCCTGAAGATGCTGCCGCAAGTGGTGGCCGAGGTCGACGCCAGCAGCAGTTGCCTGGTGTTTACCAACACCCGCGCGCAATCGGAAATCTGGTACCAGGCGTTGCTCGACGCTCGTCCCGACTGGGCCGGGTTGATTGCCCTGCACCATGGTTCGCTGTCCCGTGAAACCCGGGACTGGGTGGAGCGCGCCTTGAAGGACGGTCAACTGAAGGCGGTGGTGTGTACGTCGAGCCTGGACCTGGGGGTGGATTTTCTGCCGGTGGAACGGGTGCTGCAGATTGGCTCGGCCAAGGGCGTGGCGCGCCTGATGCAGCGCGCCGGGCGCTCCGGCCATGCGCCAGGCCGGCCGTCACGGGTCACGCTGGTGCCAACCCACAGCCTGGAGCTGGTGGAGGCCGCTGCCGCGCAGGACGCCATCGCTGAACGACGTATCGAGGCCCGCCAGTCGCCGCACAAGCCTTTGGATGTGCTGGTGCAGCACCTGGTGAGCATGGCTCTGGGCGGCGGCTTTGTGCCGGCTGAGCTGCTGGCGGAGGTGCGTACCGCTTGGGCCTATCGCGACCTGAGCGACGAGGATTGGGCCTGGGCCCTGGGTTTCGTGCGCCATGGCGGGCTGTCGCTGACGGCCTACCCGGATTACCGTCGGGTCGAGCCGGACGAGCACGGCATCTGGCGCGTCCCCGATGCGCGGCTGGCGCGGCGCCATCGCATGAGTGTGGGGACGATCGTCAGCGATGCCAGCATCCAGTTGAAATTCTGGAGCAAGGGCGGCGGTGGCAAGACCCTGGGCAGTGTCGAGGAAGGTTTTATTGCGCGGTTGAAGCCGGGGGATGGCTTCCTGTTCGCCGGGCGCTTGCTGGAATTGGTGCGGGTGGAAAACATGACCGCTTATGTGAAGCGCAGTACCGCGAAAAAAGCTGCCGTACCGCGCTGGAACGGCGGGCGCATGCCACTTTCCAACGAGCTGGCCCAGGCAGTGGTCGAGCGCTTTGATGCGGCCGCCCACGGGCATTTCCTCGGCCCGGAGATGCAGGCGGTGCAACCGTTGCTGGAAACCCAGCTGCGCTGGTCGGGCCTGCCGACCCGTGAACATTTGCTGGCCGAGGCGCTCAAGTCCCGGGAAGGCTGGCACCTGTTTCTGTATCCGTTCGCCGGTCGCCAGGTGCATCTGGGGTTGGCGAGCCTGCTGGCCTGGCGAGTTAGCAGGCAGCAGGCGGTGACGTTTTCGATTGCGGTCAATGACTATGGGCTGGAGTTGCTGAGCGCGACCGAGGTGGATTGGCCTGCGTTATTGAGCGGGGAATTGCTGAGTGCGGATCATCTGCTGGATGACGTGGCAGCCAGCCTGAATGCCGGTGAACTGGCGCTGCGACGCTTTCGCGAGATCGCGCGCATCGCCGGGCTGGTATTTGCCGGCTATCCCGGGGCACCGAAAAGTACCCGCCAGGTCCAGGCGTCCAGCGGTTTGTTCTTTGAAGTGTTCAAGCAATACGATCCGCAGAACCTGTTGCTGACCCAAGCCGGGGAAGAAGTCCTGCGCGAAGAGCTGGATATTCGTCGGCTGGAAGAGACGTTGCGCCACTTGTCGGGGTTGAAACTGGACCTGCATCCAATCAAACGGCCTACGCCACTGGCCTTTCCACTGCTGGTGGAGCGTTTTCGGGAAAGCCTCAGCTCGGAAAAACTCTCGGAGCGTATTGCACGGATGGTCAAGGACCTGGAAAAAGTCGCCGATAACGGGAAGCACTGATGCCCGCTCATTACCCGCTACATCTGGCAGGCGAAGCGCTGTGGTTGCTGGCGGACAAGGCAGTCTATTGGCCCGCGAGAAAGTGCCTGCTGATCGCCGATGCGCACTTTGGCAAGGCGTCGGCCTATCGCAGCCTGGGCCAGCCGGTGCCGCAGGGCACGACGACGGACAATCTGCAACGCCTGGACCGGCTGTTGGCAGCCTATCCGTGCGAGCAGGTAGTCTTTCTCGGCGACTTTCTCCACGGGCCCGGCTCTCACGCCAGCGGCACCCTGAACGCCCTGAGAGCCTGGCGGGAGCGTCATTCAGCTCTGGCGCTGACGCTGATTCGGGGTAACCACGACAAGCGTGCTGGCGACCCGCCTGGCGATCTGAACATTGAGGTGGTAACCGAACCCCTGCTGATGGGGCCGTTTGCGTTGCAGCACGAACCGGACGCTCATGCCAGCCACCACGTACTGGCCGGGCACGTACACCCGGTGTATCGCCTGCGGGGCAAGGGTCGGCAAAGCTTGCGCCTGCCGTGCTTCCGGCTCGGAACCCGGGTCAGCCTTTTGCCGGCGTTCGGCGCATTTACCGGGGGTTATTCAGTCACCCTGGAAGAAGGCAGCCAGGTCTTTGTGGTCGGCGACCATGAAGTATGGCCAGTGCGTTGAGCCACTGACCATCGGGCACGGCTGCAGGAAATCAGGCCACTGGGGCGGGAGGCGGTTCGTCAGGGAGGGTGGGCTCACCGGGTTCTTCAGGCTGGTTGGGCCAGGGATCATCGGGGCCGGGCTGGCCGGGAATGCCGCCAGCGGCGGGATCGGCCATCAGGGACCAGGCCATGACACCAATCTGATTGGGTTCAAGCCGGGCGAGTTCGGCGCTGATTCGCGGATCGAGCTTCATAAGGGACTCCTCAAGCGTGGCCCGGCGCGTTGTGCACGCGTCGGGGCAGTACACCCAATAGAGTGCCTGCCCGCTGACAAATTCCCTTAGCCTGTAAGACGATTCGATCAGGTGCGTGGGAGAGTGACGCCGCGCTGGCCCTGATACTTGCCGCCACGGTCTTTATAGGACACTTCGCACTCTTCGTCGGATTCGAAGAACAGCATCTGTGCCACGCCTTCGTTGGCGTAGATTTTTGCCGGCAAGGTGGTGGTGTTGGAGAATTCCAGGGTCACGTGCCCTTCCCATTCCGGCTCCAGCGGCGTCACGTTGACGATGATGCCGCAGCGCGCGTAGGTGCTTTTGCCCAGGCAGATGGTCAGGACGTTGCGCGGGATGCGGAAGAACTCGACGGTGCGCGCCAGGGCAAAGGAGTTTGGCGGAATGATGCAAACGTCGCTTTTAACGTCGACAAAGCTTTTTTCGTCGAAGTTTTTCGGATCGACGGTCGCCGAGTTGATGTTGGTGAACACCTTGAACTCATCGGCGCAGCGCACATCGTAGCCGTAGCTGGAAACCCCGAACGAGATCAGCCGCTCAGCGCCTTCACCGCGCATCTGGCGCTCCACGAAGGGCTCGATCATGCCGTGCTCTTGCGCCATGCGGCGAATCCACTTGTCCGATTTGATGCTCATGGCGGGTGTCCTGAATAGCGAGGTGAAAAAATTCTGTTGGGCATCTTACCGGGGCTGGCCCCGTGGTTCAAAGGGGCGACTGTTTTTCTTGGTGCCGCGCAGCCCCTGCTGGGCGGGGCGCACCTTCAATTGCGGGGCGTTGGTGCGGTATAAGGCTGCCGCCAGTCACGAAAATAGAGAAACCTTCGGAAATACCATTGGCACGTTCCGGAAAAAGGGTTAAGGTGGCGCCACTGTGCTGCTTGTGTCACTGAGAATCTCTACACGATATGTTGAATTTCGATCCAACCATCTCCAAGAATTTTTCCTGCTCTTTGCACTCAGTCTCGGCCAGGGCTTTTCCTGAGTCGCAGTTAACTTTGTCCAAGGAGATACACCATGTCTAATCGCCAAACTGGTACCGTTAAGTGGTTCAACGATGAAAAAGGCTTCGGCTTCATCACTCCACAATCCGGTGACGACCTGTTCGTTCACTTCAAAGCTATCCAATCCGACGGCTTCAAAAGCCTGAAAGAAGGCCAACAGGTTTCTTTCATCGCTACCCGCGGTCAGAAAGGCATGCAAGCTGAAGAAGTTCAAGTTATCTAACTTGTACTGATTTAGTCGAAAAGCCCCGCCCTTAAAAGCGGGGCTTTTTTGTGCCTGCTCGTTTCCACGCACCGCATGGGAATGATCGCTACGCACAAAAAAATGTGGGAGCGGGCTTGCTCGCGAATGCGCCGGATCAGTCAGTACATCTGTCGACTGACACTGCGCATTCGCGAGCAAGCCCGCTCCCACATTCCGTCTTGCGTCGTTTACTGGAACAACGACTCACTCGACAGGCCATTCTTCTCCAGGATCTCGCGCAAGCGCTTGAGGCCCTCTACCTGGATCTGCCGCACCCGCTCGCGGGTCAGGCCAATCTCCAGGCCAACATCTTCAAGGGTGCTGCTTTCGTGGCCGCGCAGCCCGAAGCGGCGAATCACCACCTCACGCTGTTTGTCCGTCAGCTCCGAAAGCCACTGGTCGATGCTTTGCGACAGATCGTCGTCCTGCAGCAACTCACAAGGGTCCGTAGGACGATCATCGGTCAGGGTGTCCAGCAGGGTTTTATCCGAATCCGGACCCAGCGAGACATCGACTGAAGACACCCGCTCATTGAGACCGAGCATACGCTTGACCTCTCCCACCGGTTTTTCCAGCAGGTTGGCGATTTCTTCAGGCGAGGGTTCATGATCGAGTTTTTGTGTCAGCTCACGCGCCGCCCGCAGGTAGACGTTGAGCTCCTTGACCACATGGATCGGCAGCCGGATCGTTCGGGTCTGATTCATGATCGCCCGTTCGATGGTTTGACGAATCCACCAGGTGGCATAGGTTGAAAAGCGGAAACCCCGCTCAGGATCGAACTTCTCCACCGCCCGGATCAGGCCGAGATTGCCTTCCTCGATCAAGTCCAACAGGGACAGCCCACGATTGACGTAGCGTCGGGCGATTTTCACCACCAGCCGCAGGTTGCTTTCAATCATGCGCTTGCGCCCAGCCGGATCGCCCTTTTGCGACAAGCGCGCAAAATGGACTTCTTCTTCGGGAGTGAGCAGAGGGGAAAAGCCGATTTCATTGAGGTACAGCTGAGTCGCATCGAGCGCCCGTGTGTAATCAATGTATTTGTGTTGCTTTAACGCGGAGGAGTTTTTGGACTTGGTGCGAACTGAAGGTACAGCAGGTCCCTCATTCGACATCGATTCCGTATCGATGACAGTCTCCATAAGGAGAACCTCATCGTCGATGTCAAACTCCGGCGCTTCTTTACTGAGAGCCATTGTTATAGTCCTTTGGTGAGTTCGACCTCAAGCTCAAGCGACGCCTTTATCCTTGGCAACGCTGGAGCCTGTTCCTTCTACGTGAGGGAACAGGCTGGCAACACATCAACGACGGGGTAGGAATTGCAGCGGATCAACAGGCTTCCCTTGGCGGCGAATCTCAAAGTGCAGTTTCACCCGGTCTGTACCAGTTGACCCCATTTCGGCAATTGTCTGTCCGACTTTGACCTGCTGCCCCTCCCGAACCAACAGCCTGCGGTTATGACCGTAGGCACTGACGTAGGTATCGCTGTGTTTGATGATGACCAGCTCGCCGTAGCCCCGTAAACCACTCCCGGCGTACACCACTGTCCCATCAGACGCAGCTAAAACAGGCTGTCCCAAATCTCCGGCGATATCAATGCCTTTATTCAAACTACCGTTTGAAGAGAATTTTCCAATAAGGATGCCGTTTGAAGGCCATCCCCAACCGGTCGGTGCCGGCCCCGCAGGCGGCAGTGGCGCAGGTGCCGGTTTGCTCGCAACGCCAGGCGCAGCGGTGCCTGCAGGCCGGGTGATGATCGTCGTCTTGCTCGAAGAAGACGGCGACGAAGCCGTATTTGTGACCACGGCGGTCGGTGCTGAACCGGTTCGCCCGTCGAAACGGATGGTCTGGCCCGGATGTATCGTATACGGCACAGGAATATTGTTACGAGCTGCGAGCGCCTTGTAATCCCACCCATAACGGAAGGCAATCGAGAACATCGTATCGCCCTTGCGGACGACGTATTGCCCGGTGGTCACGGTAGGTTTTTGCGGTGCCGCATTATTGCGGTCGACCACTCGGGCACCACCGGATGGCGTGCTTGAGCAAGCCGCCAGCAAGGAACTCAAGACAAGGCCAATCACCAGTCGCTGAAAGCTTGTTTGACTCATACGCTGTGCAATGACCGTGAGACTCACCCGCCGCTCCCTTTGTGGTGGCTGACTATGAACGCCTGTATCAGGCTTGAAATATGACGCAAGTATAACTGGCCGTTGGGTTTTTACTGGAAACACGATTCTAAAGAAATTTTCATCGTGTTTAATTGCAACGGCTAATCAGGTTGACTCTATAGACCCCGCTGTAAGACACATACCCGGCAATAGAATTCAGTACGCAGGAATAATTGATCAGGCCAGCGGACCGTTAAGCAGCGGGACGAAGCGCACGGCACCGAGCACGTGCCGGGAAAAGCCTTCTTCCTCGCGAATGATCAACATTAATTGTTGCACTTCGCCGGAGCCCACCGGGATCACCAGGCGCCCGCCGGGGGCCAGTTGATCGAGCAAGGCCTGGGGCACGTCGGTCGCCACGGCGGTGACGATGATGCCGTTATACGGCGCCAGTGCCGGCCAGCCTTCCCAGCCATCGCCCCAGCGGAACACCACGTTGCGCAGGTTCAACTCCACCAGGCGTTCCTTGGCCCGGTCCTGCAGCACCTTGATGCGTTCGACGGAAAACACCCGCTCCACCAGTTGCGACAACACAGCCGTCTGGTAGCCGGAGCCGGTGCCGATTTCCAGCACCTTGTCCAGCGGGCCCGCCGCCAGCAGCAACTCACTCATCCGCGCCACCATATAAGGCTGGGAGATGGTCTGGTTGTGGCCGATCGGCAGCGCCGTGTCTTCATAGGCGCGGTGAGCCAGGGCTTCATCGACAAACAGATGCCGCGGGGTACGCCGGATGACTTCCAGCACCTGGGCGTTGGACAGCCCCTCTTCGTAGAGGCGCTGGATCAAACGCTCACGGGTGCGCTGGGAAGTCATCCCGATGCCCCGGCGCAGCAGGTCGTCTTGTTCACGAGCCATCAGCGCAGCCCCTCCAGCCAGCCATCGAGGTTACTGAAGGCATCACTGAAGGTGCGATCGAGTTGCAACGGGGTAATCGAGACATAACCTTGCATCACCGCATGAAAGTCCGTGCCCTCGCCACCGTCCTCGGCATCGCCGGCGGCGGCGATCCAATAACCTTCCTTGCCACGCGGGTCGACCACCTTCATCGGCGCTGCCGCGCGGGAGCGGTGGCCCAGGCGAGTCAGCTGGATGCCGCGAATGTGGTCGAGGGGCAGATTGGGGATATTGACGTTGAGCACCGTACGCGGCGGCAACACCAGGGAGTCATGGGCTTCCACCAGCTTGCGGGCGAAATACGCCGCGGTCGCCAGGTTGTCCAATTGACGGGAGGCAAACGAAAAGGCGAACGAGGTCCGCCCAAGGAAGCGCCCTTCAAGGGCAGCTGCCACGGTGCCGGAATACAGCACGTCATCCCCCAGGTTGGCCCCCAGGTTGATCCCGGAAACCACCAGGTCCGGTTCGCGGTCCAGCAGGCTGTTGATTGCCAGGTGCACGCAATCCGTCGGCGTGCCGTTCACGCTGATAAAGCCGTTGGGCAACGTCTGTACGTGCAAAGGACGGTCGAGCGTCAGCGAGCTGCTGGCGCCGCTTTTGTCCTGGTCCGGGGCAACCACCACGCACTCGGCGTAATCCGCCAGCGCAGCATGAAGCGCGGCAAGGCCGGGTGCGGTGACCCCGTCGTCGTTAGATATCAGAATACGCATGGGCTGTCCGTCTGCCCCACCGGCACCAGATCTACAAGCTCGCGCACCAATACAGTAGCGAAGCATCCAGCCGGCAGGACGAATTCCAATTGCAGAATGTCAGACTCGGGATAATGCCACGTCAACCCGCCAATGGGCAGTCGAAGAATGCGACGTTCCTGGGTCATGCCGGCATTCACCAGCCAATCCCGCAGGTCGGCTTCACCATCGGCGATCGCCTGCTCCAACGCAAAGGTTGCCCCCGACGCCGGCGAATCCCCTTCACCCCATTGGGGGCCGGTGGGATGCAGGTCGAGAATGGCCAGGCGCGGGTCGCTGCATTCCGCCTCCCCCGCCGGGAAAAAGCTGCGGCTGTCGGTAAACGCCAGCAAGTCGCCAACCTGGGCGCGCTGCCAGGAACCGTCGGCCACCCGGGCCGCCAACACTTTGTTGAATAGAAAGCTGCGCGCCGTCGAGAGCAGGCGCGAACGCACATTGCGCTGCTCCGGCAAGGCCTTGCGCGCGGCCCAGTCGCGGGCATCAACGACGTTGCCGCCGTTATGACCGAAACGCTGGGCGCCAAAATAGTTGGGGATGCCTTGCCTGGCGATCAGTTGCAGGCGCGCGTCGATGGCCGCGGCATCGCCGGCAAACTGGGTCAGGCGCAAGGTGAAGCCGTTGGCCGAATGGGCACCGCGCTGCAGCTTGCGCTTGTGGCGGCCGGTCTTGAGGATCTTCAGGGTCTCGTTTTCCGCCCCGCTCAGGTCCGGATCCGCCTTGCCCGGCAACTGCACGCTGAACCACTGGCGGGTCAGCGCCTGGCGATCCTTCAGCCCGGCGTAGCTGACGGTGCGCAATGGCACGCCCGCCGCCTTGGCAATCCGCCGCGCCGCTTCCTCGGTATTCAGGCCGCGCTTTTCCACCCACAACCACAGGTGTTCACCTTCGCCGCTCAGCGGGATGTCCAGCACTTCATCCACCTGGAAGTCTTCGGCGGTGGCCTTCAGAACAGCGCTGCCCAAGGCCTCGCCATAGGCCCGCGGGCCCAGCAGTTGCAGATCATTCATGCGCGCAGCAACAAGGCAACGGAGTGCACGGCAATGCCCTCTTCGCGACCGGTAAACCCGAGCTTTTCGGTGGTGGTGGCTTTTACGTTCACTTGATCCAACTCAACTTGGAGATCCGCGGCAATCAGCGCGCGCATCGATTCGATATGCGGGGCCATTTTCGGCGCCTGGGCAACGATGGTGTTGTCGACGTTGCCGACTTTCCAGCCCTTGGCGTGGATCAAACCGACCACATGACGCAGCAGCACGCGGCTGTCCGCGCCCTTGAACGTCGGGTCGGTGTCCGGAAAATGCTTGCCGATGTCGCCCAACGCAGCCGCGCCGAGCAAGGCATCGCTCAAGGCATGCAGCACCACGTCGCCGTCGGAATGAGCCAGCAACCCATGGTGGTGTGCGATCCGCACGCCGCCCAGGGTGATGAAATCGCCTTCGGCGAAACGGTGCACATCATAGCCGTGGCCAATACGCATAAAAAAACGCCCCGATTTAATTCAGGGCGTGATTCTACCTACTTTTGCTTCACATTAACCGAGCAAAGCGCGTGCGTGATGGCGTAAATGGTCTTCGATAAAGCTGGCGATAAAGAAGTAGCTGTGGTCATAACCCGGTTGCAGGCGCAGCTCCAGCGGATGGTTGGCCGCCTTGGCCGCTTGCTGCAAGGCTTGCGGCTTGAGCTGCACGGCGAGGAAATCGTCGCGATCGCCCTGGTCCACCAGCAATGGCAGCTTTTCCGAGGCCTCGCTGATCAACACGCAGGCATCCCATTCGCGCCACTTCGAGCGCTCTTCGCCGAGGTAGCGAGAGAAAGCCTTCTGGCCCCACGGGCAATCCATCGGGTTGTTGATCGGCGAGAACGCCGACACCGACTGATAACGCCCCGGGTTGCGCAAGGCACAGACCAGCGCGCCGTGACCGCCCATGGAGTGGCCGCTGATCCCGCGTTTGGCCGAGGCCGGGAAATGCGCCTCGACCAAAGCCGGCAATTCCTGCACCACGTAGTCATGCATCCGATAGTGCTGGGCCCAGGGTTCCTGGGTGGCGTTCAGGTAGAAGCCGGCGCCGAGGCCAAAGTCCCACGCGTTGTCCGGGTCACCCGGCACACCAGGCCCGCGCGGGCTGGTGTCCGGCGCCACGATGATCAACCCCAGTTCGGCCGCCATGCGCTGGGCGCCGGCCTTCTGCATGAAGTTCTCATCGGTGCAGGTCAGCCCCGACAGCCAGTACAGCACCGGCAGTTTTCCGCCCTGCTCCGCTTGCGGCGGCAGGTACACGGCGAAGGTCATGTCGCAACCGAGCACATCGGAATGATGCTTGTAGCGTTTATGCCAGCCGCCGAAGCTTTTCTGGCATGACAGGTTTTCCAGACTCATGGCCGACCTCAGAAGTGAATGACGGTACGAATGCTCTTGCCTTCATGCATCAGGTCAAACGCCTTGTTGATATCTTCCAGGCCCATGGTGTGGGTGATGAAGGTATCCAGCGGGATTTCGCCTGTCTGGGCCATTTCCACGTAGCTTGGCAGTTCGCTGCGGCCGCGCACGCCACCAAACGCCGAACCGCGCCAGACACGACCGGTCACCAACTGAAACGGACGGGTGGCGATTTCCTGGCCGGCACCGGCCACGCCGATGATCACCGACTCGCCCCAACCCTTGTGGCAGCACTCCAGGGCCGCACGCATCAGCTGGACATTGCCGATGCACTCGAAGGAAAAGTCCACGCCGCCGTCGGTCAGGTCGACGATCACGTCCTGGATCGGGCGATCGTAGTCTTTCGGGTTGATGCAGTCGGTAGCGCCCAATTGCTTGGCGATTTCAAACTTGGCCGGGTTGATGTCGATGGCAATGATGCGGCCGGCCTTGGCTTTTACCGCGCCGATCACCGCCGACAGGCCGATACCGCCCAGGCCGAAGATGGCCACGGTGTCGCCCGGCTTGACCTTGGCGGTGTTGATCACCGCACCAATGCCGGTGGTGACGCCGCAACCCAGCAGGCAGACTTTTTCCAAGGGCGCTTCTTTAGGAATCTTGGCCACGGAGATTTCCGGCAGCACGGTGTATTCGGAGAAAGTCGAGGTGCCCATGTAGTGGAAAATCGGCTGGCCCTTGTAGGAAAAGCGCGAAGTGCCGTCTGGCATCAGGCCTTTGCCCTGGGTGGCGCGAATGGCCTGGCAGAGGTTGGTTTTGCCCGACAGGCAGAATTTGCACTTGCCGCATTCCGGGGTGTACAGCGGGATCACGTGGTCGCCCACCGCCACCGAGGTCACGCCTTCGCCGATGGCTTCCACCACCGCACCGCCTTCGTGGCCGAGGATCGACGGGAAGATGCCTTCCGGGTCTGCGCCCGACAGGGTGTAGGCGTCGGTATGGCACACACCGGAGGCCACCACCCGCAGCAGCACTTCGCCAGCCTTGGGCATGGCGACATCCACTTCAACGATCTCAAGGGGCTTCTTGGCTTCGAAGGCTACGGCCGCGCGGGACTTGATCATCCGGTTTCTCCATGGGATTAAAAACGTAAGACCGGCAGTGTAAAACATGACTGATTGATTAATAATCCAGGCGAAAGCAAAACATTATTGCTGTGCAGGGATAATTACCATGCTGGAAAACCGCTGGGAAGGCATCGACGAATTTGTCGCCGTGGCTGAATGCTGCCAGTTCACGGCGGCGGCGGAGCGGCTCGGGGTCTCGTCCTCGCATATCAGCCGTCAGGTGGCGCGGCTGGAAGAGCGCCTGCAAACGCGGTTGCTGTACCGCAGCACCCGGCGGGTGACACTGACGGAGGCCGGCCAGACCTTTTTGCAACACTGCCAACGCCTGCAGGATGGGCGCGAAGAGGCGCTGCGCGCGGTGGGCGACCTGGCCAGCGAGCCCAAGGGCATGCTGCGCATGACCTGCGCGGTGGCGTATGGCGAACGGTTTATCGTGCCGCTGGTGACCCGCTTCATGGGGTTGTATCCGCAGTTGCGGGTGGACGTGGAACTGAGTAACCGCCCGTTGGATCTGGTGCATGAGGGCCTGGACCTGGCCATTCGCCTGGGGCGCCTTTCCGACTCTCGCATGGTCGCCAGTCGCCTGGCGCCACGGCGCATGTACCTGTGTGCATCGCCTTCCTACCTTGAACGGTATGGCCGCCCACACAGCTTGTCGGAATTGAGCCGGCACAACTGCCTGATCGGCAGTTCCGATATCTGGCAACTGGAGCAGGACGGGCGGGAATTTTCCCAACGCGTACAGGGCAATTGGCGCTGCAACAGTGGGCAGGCAGTGCTGGACGCCGCACTCCAGGGCGTCGGGCTGTGTCAGTTGCCCGACTACTACGTGCTGGAACATCTCAAAAGTGGTGCCCTGGTGTCATTGCTTGAGGCTCACCAGCCGCCGAATACTGCGGTTTGGGCGCTCTACCCGCAACAACGCCACCTCTCGCCAAAGGTACGCAAGCTGGTGGACTTCCTCAAAGAGGGGCTGGCCCAGAATGCGGTCTACACCGCCATATAAATAACGCCTGGCCATCCCTCGCTTGCCTGCAAATACACGCAATTTCCATTGCGTGAAGGCAAGCAGATGACCACCCACACCCCACAGATCCATCGCACCAATCACTTTATCCGCAAGGTCCTGGCCGATTTCCCGGTGCCCGGCGAGATCGCTGCCCGGTTGATTCGCGAGCACGCCCAACCGTTCTGCAACGAAGAACTGGAGCCTGACACCACGCTGCTGACCACCCTCGAATACAACACCGACAACCCCGACGCGCCCTTCACCGGCGCCATCGTCCAGTCGATGACCTTGACCGAAGCGATGATCGCCAACGCCCCCGAGGCGCCCGGCGGCCTGGTCAACATCACGGGCTTCTCCATGACCGCGCCGTATTTCACCATCGTCCCCGAGTTGCCGCGCCTGATGGATAACCGCATCCCGGCAATGTTCAACGAAGAGTTCATCGCGGCCGGCTGGATTCCCCCACGGCGCTATGAAGCGATTTACCTGCGCAGCGATCCACAGGCGTACGGGCCAAGCACCCAATTGAACATCTCGCCGCAAACCTTTCGCAGCGCCGTGCGATCAAGCAATTTCGAACAGGTTTACAACGAGGCCATCACGGCGTTCTGGGACAAGCACCAGGAGAACTACAAAACCCTGATGCGCATGGCCTTCATCGAAGGCTATTTGAATCAATTCGAAGAATTCACCCTGACCGATGAAGAGCGCCAGCTGGCGGCGCGGGCAGCGGGCGTCGGCATCAACAAGGACTTCAGCAACTTGTCCCTGGAAGACCTGCAGGCGCCCTACGTCCTGGATAAAAATCTTTCTCTGCGTTTGCTGCGCATCCACAACAGCGAAGCCACCGACATTCTCACCATCACAGACAACCAGAGCCAGATCACCCTGCTCTACATTCCGGGCAACTCGTCACCCTTCCACGGGTTTATCAACCCGACCTCCATGCGCGCGTGGCTGGTGGACATGGCCAAGACGGCCACTCAACGCAAAGCCCTGACCAACCATTTCGAACCCGAAACGGTCGACTCCGGCTTGATCTACAGCGGGGTCGAGGAAGCCCTGGTGGGAATGTCGGCCTTTCCCGGCCCGGCCCCGAAATCCGGCCTGTTCAACAGCCTGCTGCCAAACGCCTATTGGGACCCGGAGCAATACCTCAACAACGCCATGTACCCGGCGCTGAGCGGCAATCCTTTCGACTATATAACCCGACAGGTGAAAGCACGTATCAGCAGGCTGATGGCGAGCACCATCGTTTCGCCGCTCGATACCCACAAGACAGATACCCTCGACACCCTGGAAAAAGGCTGCCTGCTGGCGATCCCCCTGGCCCTTGCCATGAGGTCGGCCCTGCTTGCGGAGTTTTGCTTCCTGACCCAAGGCCTCACCGAGATGGCGATGGGTACCGACGACGTACTCAGAGGCAAACCCAAGGGCACGGAACGGATTATCTTCGGCGCCCTGAATGCTATGCCCGTGGCGATCCATGGCATCGGCAGCCAGGCCGCCGTCACCCTCAACGGCTTGCGCAGCCAATTGGGCAAGGCGGTCCGGCAGGCGAGCGGCAACATCAAGGTCAGCATCGTTTCCAGCCGTTCGACGTCGGTCCAAGACCAAGGCCGAATACTGAGTACACGGCCCCGCCCCGCGGGTTTGCAAACCGTGAAGTTACTTGGCGAATCGTTTATTACGTACATGACCCCCGACGAGAGCGGTTTTTTCGAACTGTTCGTGAATGATCCGGCAACCCCCTTGAAAATCTACGCCACCGGGCTCTACGCCATACAAAGCCCCGATCTGAAATGGCGGATAGCGGGGCTGAACGGGGGCGGCGCCTTTCGCAACGGCTGGCAGCGCATATACCGCTTTTTTGGAGGCCCGGCCCATTCAAGTTTATTCAATGCCTATGAAATGCCGACTACGCTGCGCGAAACCCTCTCGGGAATGATGAGCGACCACAGTTCGTTTTCCGAAGACTTCGAGCCCCTTGGAAGCCGGCAGCAATCGCTCAGGGACACCCGAAATCTGTTCTTTGAAAAAAGAAACAAATTGGCCGCTGACTCGACGACCTTTTTTAACCACCGCACCTTTCACCACGTACAACCGGTGCTACCAACCTTCAGCCTCGACGAATCCCAAACCGGCATCATCCACAAACTTTTCAGCGCCAGCGACGGACTGGTGCTGGGCGAAAGCCACGAGGCGCTGTCGAGCAAGGCTTTTCTGATGGACAACATGCAGGCGCTGGCGCGAGAAGGGGTGAAGCGGATCTATCTTGAGCACCTGTTGACCGATGTTCATACCCCGCTGATCAAGCTGTTCTACCGCTCCAGGACAGCAAGCATGTCCGATGAATTGAGAAGTTACTTGAGAGGTATCTACCCACCCCGGAGCGATAGCCACTACTCGTTTCAGAATGTCCTGATCAAAGCCCGGGAGGCCGGGATCAAGATCCAGCCCATCGACTGCACCGCCAGCTACATGATCAGGGACATGGCGGACGTCAACGGCACCCTTCGCCAACGCATGATGAATTTCTACGCGACCGAGGTGATTCAGTGGGTCCAGACCACCAAGAGCCATCCCGGGAAATGGGTCGCGCTGGTCGGTGACAGCCACACCAACACTTACCGGGGCATCCCCGGCCTGGCCGAGCTGACGGGCAGTATCAGCCTGCGGATAGAGGACGCACGCGTCGGGCAGCGACTGGGGATCGAAGCAGATCCTGGACGAACCTCCAGCATGGGAATAGGCAAGGGAGATGCGACGGTCAAGGCCGACTTTGTATTACGGGTTGATCCCGCTTCATTGCAAAAAACGGCACCGGTGCTTCCCGGCCCATCCCACAGCCTGGCCGCCAAATCGCCGCAGACACAACTGAACAAACCCGGCCAGTTCCTGCTATCGGCGGCCACGCCCACCACCACGGCGCAGATTCTCTACCGGTCACGGCGAGGCAATGTCCAAACCATTGAGGTCAATCAAACCGGCGCACTGTTTTCCATCACCGCACCGGGTTGGTCAATCGACCAGAAACCCTTCAACAGCCTGCAGGCCTTGGTGGATGCGCTGAAAACCAGGCCCGGCGTTGAGCAGGTGCCCGACTGAATCAAACGGACTGGCTGGCCCGACGCTGGCGCAGCCATTCGAGGTCTTCCGGGCGGGTGACCTTGATATTGTCGGAACGGCCTTCGATCAGGCGCGGTGCGTGCCCGGCCCATTCCATTGCGGAGGCTTCGTCGGTGATGACCACGTCCGAAACCAGGCTGTCGGCGAGGGCCCGGTGCAGCGCGCCCAGGCGAAACATCTGCGGCGTGTAGGCTTGCCAGATCTCGCTGCGGTCAACGGTTTCCAGTACCCGGCCATGCTTGTCGGCGCGCTTGAGGGTATCTCGCGCCGGCACCGCCAGCAGCCCGCCGACGGTATCGTTGGCCAGCTCAAAAAGCAGCTTGTCGAGGTCGTCGCGGTTGAGGTTGGGCCGGGCCGCATCGTGCACCAGCACCCAGTCATCATCGCCGGCGCCCTGGCCATGCAAGTACAGCAAGGCGTTAAGCACTGAACCCGAGCGCTCTTCGCCGCCGTCCACACGCACGATGCGCGGGTCGGTGGCGCAGGCCAGGGTTGGCCAGTAAGGGTCATCAACAGCAACGCTGACCACCAGCCCCTTGAGGTCCGGGTGGTCGAGGAAACAGCCAAGGCTGTGTTCGAGAATAGTGCGCCCGCCCAGTTGCAGATACTGCTTGGGACGGTCCGCGGCCATACGGGCACCTACGCCCGCGGCAGGAATCACGGCCCAGAAGGCCGGTGACGAGCTGCTCATTGGGCCAACTGGTAGAGGGTTTCGCCCTCCTTGACCATGCCCAACTCATGACGAGCCCGTTCTTCAACGGTCTCCATGCCTTTTTTCAATTCAAGCACTTCGGCATCGAGCACGCGATTGCGCTCCAGCAGCACCTCGTTTTCGGCGTGCTGTGCAGCAATTTGCTGGGTCAGTTCGGTGACCTGCGCCAAGCTGCCATTCCCCACCCAAAGGCGGTACTGCAGGCCAGCCAGCAGCAAGAGCAAGACGAGGAACAACCAATTGGGACTGCGCATCGAATATCGGGTATCCAGTGAAAAAAGACAGCCATGCAAAACTTTTGCAGCAACTGATAGCACGAAGCCTGGAAAAACCAGGCTTGTGCTTGTTAGTCATGAGATTAGCGTCGAAATTCACGCTGTCGTGATTTTTCCGACGTAATCCGCTGACCTTTTACCATTTAACAATCAGCCGCGAAACTCGCTGCGACCGTTGTATTTGGCTTTGCCGCCCAGTTGCTCTTCGATACGCAGCAATTGGTTGTACTTGGAAACGCGATCGGAACGGCACAGGGAACCGGTCTTGATCTGCCCGGCCGAAGTGCCCACGGCCAGGTCGGCAATGGTCGAATCTTCGGTTTCGCCGGAGCGGTGGGAGATCACGGCGGTGTAGCCCGCAGCCTTGGCCATCTGGATGGCTTCCAGGGTTTCGGTCAGGGTGCCGATCTGGTTGAACTTGATCAGGATCGAGTTGGCGATCTTTTTGTCGATGCCTTCTTTCAGGATCTTGGTGTTGGTGACGAACAGGTCGTCGCCCACCAGTTGGATTTTCTCGCCGATTTTATCGGTGAGGACCTTCCAGCCGGCCCAGTCGGACTCGTCCAGGCCGTCTTCGATCGAGATGATCGGGTAGCGCTCGGTCAGCCCCTTGAGGTAGTCGGCAAAACCTTCGGAGGTGAACACGTGGCCTTCACCGGACAGGTTGTACTTGCCGTCTTCGTAGAATTCGCTGGCCGCGCAGTCCAGGGCCAGGGTCACGTCGGTGCCCAGCTTGTAGCCAGCGTTGGCCACGGCTTCGGAGATCACTTTCAGTGCATCTTCGTTGGACGCCAGGTTCGGCGCGAAGCCCCCTTCGTCACCCACTGCAGTGCTCAGGCCACGGGCCTTCAGCACAGCCTTGAGGTGGTGGAAAATCTCGGTGCCCATGCGCAGGCCTTCGGAGAAGGTCTTGGCGCCAACCGGCTGCACCATGAATTCCTGGATGTCGACGTTGTTATCAGCGTGCTCGCCACCGTTGATGATGTTCATCATCGGCACCGGCATCGAGTAGACACCCGGGGTGCCGTTCAGGTTGGCGATGTGGGCGTACAGCGGCAGGTCCTGGTCCTGTGCAGCGGCCTTGGCAGCAGCCAGGGACACGGCGAGGATGGCGTTGGCGCCCAGGCTGCCTTTGTTTTCGGTACCGTCGAGCTTGATCATCGCGTGATCGAGGGCTTTCTGGTCAAGCGGGTCCTTGCCCAGCAGCAGGTCACGGATCGGGCCATTGATGTTGGCGACCGCCTTGAGTACACCCTTGCCCAGGTAACGGCTCTTGTCGCCATCACGCAGTTCCAGCGCTTCGCGGGAACCTGTGGAAGCACCGGACGGCGCGCAGGCGCTGC
Organism: Pseudomonas sp. 1912-s; assembly: GCF_029269205.1. Classification (NCBI taxonomy): domain Bacteria; kingdom Pseudomonadati; phylum Pseudomonadota; class Gammaproteobacteria; order Pseudomonadales; family Pseudomonadaceae; genus Pseudomonas; species Pseudomonas sp. 1912-s. Next base: position 70,184 of record NZ_JARIXR010000017.1, read on the forward strand.
CGATGATGCCGTTATCGAGAAGCACGTCGGCTTCGACGGTAGGGTTGCCACGGGAGTCGAGAACTTCACGACCTTTGATGTCGACGATTTTTGCCATTGTTGTAAACACTCCAAAGTTGACGAAAACGACGCAGCTGAAGGAAATCTTTTGACCGACCGCAAGGGTGGAACAACGGGCAGGCTTGCAGGCGACAAGGCTCAGGCCCGCGGGCCTGAGCGTAAAGCGAGGGAAAGTCTACCGGAGAAATGGCGCTTACGCGGTCTCTACCGTCGGAAAACTCTTGACCAGGTCGTCCAACTGCTTCAACTGGGCCAGGAAGGGCTCCAGCTTGTCCAGGCGCAGGGCGCATGGGCCGTCGCACTTGGCGTTGTCCGGGTCCGGGTGGGCTTCCAGGAACAAACCTGCCAGGGACTGGCTGATGCCGGCCTTGGCCAGGTCCAGTACCTGGGCACGTCGCCCGCCAGCGGAATCGGCGCGACCACCGGGCATTTGCAGCGCGTGGGTCACGTCGAAGAACACCGGGTATTCGAACTGTTTCATGATGCCGAAACCGAGCATATCCACCACGAGGTTGTTGTAGCCGAAGCTCGAACCCCGCTCGCAGAGGATCAACTGGTCGTTACCCGCTTCCACGCACTTGTTCAGGATGTGTTTCATTTCCTGGGGGGCGAGGAACTGGGCTTTCTTGATATTGATCACAGCGCCGGTCTTGGCCATGGCGACCACGAGGTCGGTCTGGCGCGACAGGAAGGCCGGCAACTGGATGATGTCGCACACCTCGGCGACCACGGCAGCCTGTTCCGGCTCGTGGACGTCGGTGATGATCGGCACGCCGAAGGCTTGCTTGATGTCCTGGAAGATCCGCATGCCTTCTTCAAGGCCCGGGCCGCGGTAGGAGGTCACGGACGAACGGTTGGCCTTGTCGAAACTGGCCTTGAACACGTAAGGGATACCGAGTTTCTCGGTCACCTTCACGTACTCTTCACAGACCTGCATCGCCATGTCGCGGCTTTCCAGCACGTTCATGCCGCCGAACAGCACCATGGGCTTGTCGTTGGCAATCTCGATGTCGCCTACGCGAATGATCTTCTGGGCCATCAGGTTTACGCCTTCTTCTGATGTTGCGTCAGTGCTGCTTTAACGAAGCCGCTGAACAACGGGTGACCGTCGCGCGGGGTCGAGGTGAACTCCGGGTGGAACTGGCACGCCACGAACCATGGATGATCCGGTGCTTCAACCACTTCAACCAGCGCGCCATCACCGGAACGACCGGAGATTTTCAGGCCGGCTTCCATGATTTTCGGCAGCAGGTTGTTGTTCACTTCATAACGGTGACGGTGACGCTCGACGATCACGTCCTTGCCGTAGCAATCGTGAACCAGGGAACCCGGCTCCAGCAGGCAATCCTGCGCGCCGAGGCGCATGGTGCCGCCCAGGTCGGAGGCTTCGGTACGGGTTTCGACCGCGCCGGTGGCATCTTCCCACTCGGTGATCAGGCCCACGACCGGGTGACCGCTAGTGCGATCGAACTCGGTGGAGTTGGCGTCTTTCCAGCCCATCACGTTACGGGCGAACTCGATGACCGCCACTTGCATGCCCAGGCAGATACCCAGGTACGGCACCTTGTTCTCACGAGCGTACTGGACGGCAGTGATCTTGCCTTCCACGCCACGCAAGCCGAAGCCGCCCGGAACCAGGATGGCGTCAACGCCTTCCAGCAGCGCAGTGCCCTGGTTCTCGATGTCTTCGGAGTCGATGTAGCGCAGGTTGACCTTGGTACGGTTGCTGATGCCCGCGTGGCTCATCGCTTCGATCAGCGACTTGTAGGCGTCCAGCAGCTCCATGTACTTGCCGACCATGGCGATGGTGACTTCATGCTCAGGGTTGAGCTTGGCGTCGACCACGGCTTCCCACTCGGACAGATCGGCACCGCCACACTGCAGGCCGAAGCGCTCGACGACAAAATCATCCAGGCCCTGGGAATGCAGGATGCCCGGGATCTTGTAGATGGTGTCGGCGTCTTCCAGAGCGATGACCGCACGTTCTTCAACGTTGGTGAACTGGGCGATCTTGCGACGCGACGCGATGTCGATCGCGTGGTCGGAGCGGCATACCAGCACGTCCGGCTGCAGGCCGATGGAACGCAGTTCCTTGACCGAGTGCTGGGTAGGCTTGGTTTTGGTTTCGCCGGCGGTAGCGATGTACGGCACCAGTGTCAGGTGCATCAGCATCGCGCGCTTGGCGCCGACTTCGAAACGCAACTGGCGGATGGCTTCAAGGAACGGCTGGGACTCGATGTCACCCACGGTGCCACCGATCTCGACCATCGCCACGTCGGCATCGCCTGCACCCTTGATGATGCGGCGCTTGATTTCGTCGGTGATGTGCGGGATCACCTGGATGGTTGCACCCAGGTAGTCACCACGGCGCTCCTTGCGCAGCACGTGCTCGTAGACACGGCCGGTGGTGAAGTTGTTGTTCTGGGTCATGGTCGTGCGGATGAACCGCTCGTAGTGGCCCAGGTCCAGGTCGGTCTCGGCGCCGTCGTGGGTGACGAACACTTCACCGTGCTGGAACGGGCTCATGGTGCCCGGGTCAACGTTGATGTACGGGTCCAGCTTGAGCATGGTGACCTTAAGTCCCCGCGCCTCCAGGATGGCCGCCAATGAAGCGGAGGCAATGCCTTTCCCCAATGAAGAAACAACACCGCCCGTGACGAATATGTAGCGCGTCATGAAAAACCCTAGAAGTCTGCGTTAAAGCGGTCCGAGCCGCCGGGGAAAGCGAAGGAAGGCCGAAGCCCCCGATCACCTGCATTAATCACAGTGCACCTTTCAAAAAAACCGCCGCGTTGTGACAGACCAGCAATGAAACACCGGTACGTTGATCGCTACACATTTTTTGGAATCGCCCAGCAAAGACTGCTTGGTAATCGGCAACTGCTGCGATTCAGGCGAATCCACAGAAGTTGTATCAAGAAGGGAGCGTAGTCTACCGGAAAGGCTCTATCAGCTCAAACCTTGATCGCAGGTTGGTGGCATCCAATGTAATTGCCAACCGGCATGGCCACCTGCCACAAGCCCCGGCAGGTTGGCCACGGCCAGCAATTGTTGGCCCTGATACAGCAGCGGCAATCTGCCACGGATGAAGCCTGGCACTGCACTTTCGTTAAGCAACCGCTTCAGGTCGCGCCGGCCCCGGCCTGGCAATTCCATGATTTCGCCGCCCTGGCGATATCGGATGCTCAAAGGGCCTTCAGGTGCGTTGCCACTGAAATGCAGTTGGCCGTTACCGGGTAACTGTAGTGGGTTTTGCGGGTGTGACCAGCTCACCGGCGCATCCAAAAATTCCGGCCAACTGGCCGGTAACCACCAGATGCGCCCGCCGCCGCGATGCAATTGGCCGTCGGCCAGGCGCCACAGAGGCTGTGCGTCTTCCTTGGCATCGCGCAAGGCCTGCCAGCCGGCCCAGTGCTCGCTGTCGGGCAAGCGTGTCAGCGGTGTCAGCCAGTGCATGAGTGCGTTGCGCTGGCGGGCCTCGGAGAGCGCGGCGAGTGGCTCAAGGGCCAGCGACGGCAACGCCAGCCAGGGAAATACCGAGGGTTGGCTGGCGGCCAGCAGGTCCATTTGCGCCAGTTCGTCGAGCAGACCCTGGGCTTCGCTCAAGTGTTCGGCGCTGCGGGCCATGGTGCTGACGGCCTGAGGCCAGCGTTCAGTCAGCCGCGGAAAAACATGATGGCGCAGGTAATTGCGCGAGAAACGCGGATCGGCGTTGGACGGGTCTTCGATCCAGGTCAAGGCCTGCTCACGGGCGTAGGCTTCCAGAACGGCGCGAGATACCTCCAGCAGTGGCCGCGCCAGGTAGCCACCCCCCAAAGGGCGCTGCGCAGGCATTGCTGCCAGCCCACGCACCCCGGCCCCACGCAACAAGCGGAACAACAAGGTTTCGGCCTGATCGTCGCGGTGCTGGCCGGTGATCAGCAACTCCCCTGCCCCGGTGACCTCGGCAAACGCTTGATACCGCGCGTCACGGGCGGCGCGCTCCAGGCTTGCGCCAGGTTGCACGTGCACACGGATCACTTGCAGGGGCACGCCCAGGGCGTCACACACGGCCTGGCAATGAGCCGGCCACGCGTCAGCCGCCGCTTGCAGCCCATGATGCACATGGAGCGCACTGAGTGGCGGGAGTGGGTCAGTTTTGGCCAGACTGGCCAGAAGGTGCAGCAGGACGGTGGAGTCGAGACCGCCGGAGAAAGCGATATGCCAGGCCGGGGCGTTGCGCCAGGGTGCGAGGGCTTGCAGGAGCTTGGCGGTCAAGATGGGCTTCATGGCAAAGGACGCCGTCAATCTGGAATGCGATAACCCAGCATACACAAAGCAAATGTGGGAGCGGGCTTGTGCAGGAGCCGGGCTTGCCCGCGATGCAGACAACTCGGTTTATCTATTGCACCGAGTTGATGCTATCGCAGGCAAGCCAGCTCCCACACAAGCCCGCTCCCACATTTAGTAAGGCGTCAGCTTAGAGGCCGTAGCTCATCAGTCGCTCGTAACGGCGGGCCAGCAGCGCCTCGTTGTCGAACTTCTTGAGCATCGACAGTTGCGAGCTGAGTTCGGCACGAATGGTCGCTGCAGCGGCAGCCGGGTCACGGTGGGCGCCGCCCAATGGTTCGGCGATCACTTTATCCACGATGCCCAGGCCTTTCAGGCGATCAGCGGTGATGCCCATGGCTTCGGCAGCGTCCGGCGCTTTCTCGGCGGTTTTCCACAGGATCGAAGCGCAACCTTCCGGCGAGATCACCGCGTAGGTCGAATATTGCAGCATGTTCAGTTGGTCGCAGACGCCAATGGCCAATGCACCGCCGGAACCGCCTTCGCCGATCACCGTCGCGATGATTGGCGTCTTCAGGCGGGCCATCACCCGCAGGTTCCAGGCAATCGCTTCGCTCTGGTTGCGCTCTTCAGCGTCGATACCCGGGTAGGCGCCCGGGGTGTCGATGAAGGTCAGGATCGGCATCTTGAAGCGCTCGGCCATTTCCATCAGGCGGCAGGCCTTGCGATAGCCTTCGGGGCGCGGCATGCCGAAGTTGCGGCGAACCTTCTCGCGCACTTCACGGCCTTTCTGGTGACCGATCACCATGACAGGCTGGTCGTCCAGGCGGGCGATACCGCCCACGATGGCCGCGTCGTCGGAGAAATGACGGTCGCCGTGCAGCTCGTCGAACTCGGTGAAGATGTGCTCGATGTAGTCCAGGGTGTACGGACGGCGCGGGTGGCGGGCCAGGCGCGCGATCTGCCAGCTGGTCAGCTTGCCGAAGATGTCTTCGGTGAGCGTGCTGCTCTTGTCTTGCAGGCGAGCGATTTCATCGCCGATATTCAGCGAATTGTCATTGCCGACCAGGCGCAGCTCTTCGATCTTGGCTTGCAGGTCAGCGATCGGCTGTTCGAAATCAAGAAAATTCGGGTTCATAAGCGTCCGTCTTGGGTCGACGGCCAGGGAGTGCCTGGCCAGCCGGTTGTCTATTCGCGCCCTACCTTAAGGGAGAGGCGCGGTTAGGTCGAGATTAAATGTTCGGTCGAGATCAGGCGTTCTTTGTACGGCCTGACCGTCAACGGTATTGGAGGAAGACGTTGTCACGCCCGAACTGGTCACGCAATGCTTGAATCAAGCCATCGCCCGGGTCGATTCTCCAGGTCTCGCCGAACTGCAGCATGGCCTTGGCATCATTGCCGGTGTATTCCATGGTCACCGGGCACGCGCCACGATGACGCTTGAGCAAGTCCCCCAACCAGCGTAGCTGATCGCCTTTGAGCGCATCAGTGCGCACTTTCAGGCGCAGGCTTTCGGCCAGATTGGTGCGGGCATCTTCCATGCTCATCACGCGCTTGATCCGCAGGCGCAGGCCGCCGGAGAAGTCGTCGTTGCTGACTTCCCCTTCCACCACCACCATCGCGTCCGTCTGCAGCAGCGATTGGGCGGAGTGGAACGCATCGGCAAACAGCGACGCTTCGATCCGGCCCGAGCGGTCGTCGAGGGTGATGAAACCCATCTTGTCGCCCTTTTTGTTTTTCATCACCCGCAGGGCGATGATCATGCCCGCGACGGTCTGGGTATCCCGCGCCGGCTTCAGGTCGATGATGCGCTGACGGGCGAAGCGACGGATTTCGCCTTCGTACTCGTCAATCGGGTGACCGGTGAGGTACAGGCCCAAGGTGTCTTTCTCGCCCTTGAGGCGTTCCTTCAGGGTCAGGTCCTTGGCCTTGCGGTGGTTGGCGTAGACGTCAGCGTCTGCTTCGACGAACAGCCCGCCAAACAGGTCGGCGTGGCCACTGTCGTGGGTGCGGGCGGTCTGCTCGGCGGCCTTGATCGCTTCTTCCATGGCCGTCAGCAGCACCGCACGGTTGCGGTCAATGTTGGCCTGGTAAGCCTTCGGCTCATCATGGAAGTGCGGGCCCAGGCGATCCAGGGCGCCGCTGCGGATCAAGCCATCAAGGGTCCGTTTGTTGATGCGTTTGAGGTCGACACGGGCGCAGAAATCGAACAGGTCCTTGAACGGCCCGTCCTGACGCGCTTCGGTAATCGCCTCCACCGGGCCTTCGCCCACGCCCTTGATCGCGCCAAGACCATAGATGATGCGGCCTTCGTCGTTCACCGTGAACTTGAACTCGGAAGTGTTCACGTCCGGCGCGTCGAGGCGCAGCTTCATGGTGCGCACTTCCTCGATCAAGGTCACGACCTTGTCGGTGTTGTGCATATCCGCAGACAGTACCGCCGCCATGAACGGCGCCGGGTAGTGAGCCTTCAGCCACGCGGTCTGGTACGACACCAGGCCATAGGCGGCGGAGTGGGATTTGTTGAAGCCGTAACCGGCGAATTTCTCTACCAGGTCGAAGATGTTACCGGCCAGGTCAGCGTCGATGTTATTGGTGGCGCAACCTTCAATGAAACCGCCGCGCTGCTTGGCCATTTCCTCGGGTTTTTTCTTACCCATGGCCCGACGCAGCATGTCCGCGCCACCGAGGGTGTAACCGGCCATGACCTGGGCAATCTGCATCACCTGTTCTTGATACAGGATGATGCCGTAGGTCGGTGCCAGTACTGGCTTGAGGCCTTCGTACTGGTAATCGGAGTGCGGGTAAGCCAGTTCGGCACGCCCGTGCTTACGGTTGATGAAGTCATCCACCATGCCCGATTGCAGCGGGCCCGGACGGAACAGGGCCACCAGTGCAATCAAGTCTTCCAGGCAGTCGGGCTTGAGCTTTTTGATCAGCTCTTTCATGCCGCGGGATTCAAGCTGGAACACGGCCGTGGTTTCGGCTTTTTGCAGCAGGCTGTAGGTCGGTTTGTCGTCCAGCGGGATAAACGCGATATCCAGCGGCGGCTCGTTGACCTTGGCGCGGTCGCGGTTGATGGTCTTCAGCGCCCAGTCGATGATCGTCAAGGTACGCAGGCCGAGGAAGTCGAACTTCACCAGGCCGGCCGCCTCCACGTCATCCTTGTCGAACTGGGTTACCAGGCCGTCGCCTTCTTCGTCGCAATAGATCGGCGAAAAATCCGTCAGCTTGGTGGGCGCGATAACCACACCACCGGCGTGTTTACCGACGTTACGCACCACGCCTTCGAGTTTGCGCGCCATGTCCCAGATTTCGGCCGCTTCTTCATCGACCTTGATGAAGTCCCGCAGGATTTCTTCCTGCTCGTAGGCTTTTTCCAGGGTCATGCCGACTTCGAACGGGATCATCTTCGACAGGCGGTCAGCCAGGCCGTAGGACTTGCCCTGCACCCGGGCCACGTCGCGGATTACCGCCTTGGCCGCCATCGAACCGAAAGTGATGATCTGGCTTACGGCGTTGCGGCCGTACTTCTCGGCCACGTATTCGATTACCCGGTCGCGACCATCCATGCAGAAGTCGACGTCGAAGTCGGGCATCGATACCCGTTCCGGGTTAAGGAACCGTTCGAAGAGCAGGTCATATTCCAGCGGGTCGAGGTCGGTGATCTTCTGCACATAGGCCACCAGCGACCCGGCACCCGATCCACGGCCTGGGCCCACCGGCACGCCGTTGCTTTTGGCCCACTGGATAAAGTCCATAACGATCAGGAAGTAACCGGGGAACCCCATCTGGATGATGATATCCAGCTCGAAATTCAGCCGGTCGACGTAGACCTGGCGCTTGGCTTCGTAATCTTCGGTGGTGTCCTTGGGCAGCAGGACGCTCAGGCGCTCCTCCAGGCCGTCGAACGAGACCTTGCGGAAATACTCGTCGATGGTCATGCCATCGGGAATCGGGAAGTTGGGCAGGAAGTGCTTGCCCAGCTTCACTTCAATATTGCAGCGCTTGGCGATTTCAACGGAGTTTTCCAGGGCCTCGGGCAGGTCGCTGAACAACTCGGCCATTTCATCGGCGCTTTTGAGGTACTGCTCTTCGCTGTAGTTTTTCGAGCGGCGCGGATCATCCAGCGCTCGGCCTTCGCCAATGCAGACGCGGGTTTCGTGAGCCTCGAAGTCTTCCTTCCTGATAAAGCGCACATCGTTGGTCGCTACCAGCGGCGCGCCCAGCTTTTCAGCCAGGGCCACGGCGGCGTGCAACTGCTCTTCATCATTGGGGCGGTTGGTGCGCTGGATTTCCAGGTAGAACCGGTTGGGGAACACGTCCATCCATTCACGGGCGAGCACTTCCGCCTCGTGGGGATTGCCGCCCAACAGCGCGATGCCGATTTCACCCTCTTTGGCCGCCGAGAGCATGATCAGCCCTTCGCTGGCCTCGGCCACCCACTCGCGCTCGATGATGATCGAGCCGTTGCGCTGGCCATCGATAAAGCCACGGGAAATCAGTTCGGTGAGGTTGCGATAACCGACGCCGTTCATCGCCAACAGGCTGATGCGGCTCAATGGGTTATCCGGGTCCTTGTTCGACAGCCACAGGTCGGCGCCGCAGATCGGCTTGATGCCGGCGCCCATGGCGGCCTTGTAGAACTTGACCAGGGAGCACATGTTGTTCTGGTCGGTCACCGCCACGGCAGGCATGTTCATGCCCACCAGGGTTTTGACCAGCGGTTTGATCCGTACCAGGCCGTCGACCAGGGAGTATTCAGTGTGCAGGCGCAGGTGAACGAATGAAGCCGGCATAGTGATCCTGTACAAAACGTGAAAACAACAAGGCCCGGAAATCCGGCATTTAAAGCTACTGCGCTTTAAAGGCCGGATTGTACCGGGCCTTGGCAAAAACATCAGCCTTGCCGCTAAACCTCGATCAGGCTTTCCCGAGCCTCGTAAGCCTGGCGAACCGGGGCGAACGAGCGGCGGTGGATTGGGGTTGGCCCCAGGCGCACCAAAGCTTCCAGATGAACGGGCGTAGGGTAGCCTTTGTGCCCACCGATGCCGTAGCCAGGGTAGATCAATTCAAAAGCCGCCATTTCTCGGTCACGGCTGACCTTGGCCAGGATCGACGCAGCGGCAATGGCCGGCACCTTGCTGTCGCCCTTGACCACTGCTTCAGCAGGCATCGTCAGCTTGGGGCAGCGGTTGCCGTCGATCATCGCCATTTTTGGGGTGATGTGCAGGCCTTCAATGGCACGCTGCATGGCCAGCATGGTGGCGTGCAGGATGTTCAGTTTGTCGATTTCCTCGACTTCGGCCCGGGCGATGTGCCAGCTCAGGGCCTTCTCACAGATCTCGTCAAAGAGTTTTTCGCGACGGGCTTCAGTGAGTTTCTTCGAATCGTTGAGGCCGAGGATCGGGCGGTTCGGGTCGAGGATTACGGCTGCGGTGACGACCGCGCCACACAGCGGGCCACGGCCCACTTCGTCGACGCCGGCCACCAGATCAAGGGCATCGGCCACCAGGCTGAAATCCAGACCCATTTGCGTCTTCATAGGGCTTCCTGTTTTTGGCCGATCAAGGTCAGCACAGCATCCGCTGCCTGATTCGACGCATCACGGCGCAAGGTGCGGTGAATCTCGTCAAACCCACGAGTCTGCTCTTCGCCACCGTCGATCAACGGGAAAAGAGTGCGTGCCAGGGCTTCAGGCGTCGCATCGTCCTGCAACAACTCGGGCACCAGCAGACGCTGGGCCAGCAAATTGGGCAGGGAGATGTAGGGACTTTTGACCATCCGCTTGAGAATCCAGTAGGTCAGCGGCGCCAGGCGATAGGCCACGACCATCGGGCGCTTGTAGAGCAAGGCCTCCAGGGTCGCGGTACCGGAAGCGATCAGCACCGCATCGCAGGCGGCCAGCGCCAGGTGCGAGCCGCCGTCGAGCAGGGTCAACGGCAAGTTGCGCCCTACCAGCAATTCTTCAATTTGCGCACGGCGCTGAGGGCTCGCGCACGGCAATACGAAGCGCACGCCCGGCTTCAGGGCTTGCAGGCGTTCTGCGGCATCAAAAAACAGCGCACCAAGACGCCCCACTTCACCGCCCCGACTGCCCGGCATCAAGGCCACCAACGGCCCCTCAGGCAAGCCCAGTTCGGCACGAGCCGCCGCACGGTCGGCCTGGAGCGGAATGGTGTCGGCCAGGGTGTGGCCGACAAACCGCACCGGCACGCCCTTCTCTTCGTAGAACCGGGCCTCGAACGGCAGCAGGGTAAGCATCAGGTCGCAGCCTTCACGGATCTTCAGCACGCGCTTTTGCCGCCACGCCCACACGGAGGGGCTGACGTAGTGCACGGTCTTGATCCCGGCCTGACGCAACTTGAGTTCGATATTGAGGGTGAAGTCCGGCGCGTCGATTCCGATGAAGACGTCGGGCTTTTCTTCGATCAGGGTCTGGATCAGCTTTTTGCGGCGGGCCAGCAGCTCGCGCAAACGGCCCAGCACTTCTACCAGCCCCATGACCGACAAGCGCTCCATGGGAAAGTAGGACGTCAAGCCTTCAGCCTGCATCAGCGGGCCGCCGACACCGATGAATTCAACCGCCGGATGCTGAGCCTTGAGGGCTCGCATCAGGCCTGCACCGAGAATATCGCCGGAAGCTTCTCCGGCCACCAACGCTATACGCAGCTTGGCCATGATCAGCGGGTGATGCCGCGAGTCGACGACTGGATCGAGTCACGGAATATCGCAACTTCCGGAAACAGTGCGGCTGGCTCCGTCAGTTCGGTCAAGGCCTGGTCAACCGTCAGCCCCTGGCGGTAAACCACTTTGTAGGCACGGCGCAGAGCGTGGATCGCGTCTTCGCTGAACCCCCGACGGCGCATGCCCTCGAAGTTCATGCTGCGTGCTTCGGCCGGGTTGCCGAATACCGTTACAAACGCCGGAACGTCCTTGCCGATCGCGGTACCCATGCCGGAAAAGCTGTGGGCGCCGATATGGCAGTACTGATGGACCAGGGTGAAACCGGACAGGATCGCCCAATCGTCAACGTGCACATGCCCGGCCAACGCGGTGTTGTTGACCAGGATGCAATGGTTGCCGATCACGCTGTCATGACCGATGTGCGCATAGGCCATCACCAGGTTGTGATCACCCAGGGTGGTCTCGGCGCGGTCCTGAACGGTACCGCGGTGAATGGTCACGCCTTCACGGATGATGTTGTGATCACCGATTACCAGGCGCGTTTCTTCACCCTTGTACTTCATGTCCGGGGTGTCTTCGCCTATCGATGAAAACTGATAGATGCGGTTATGTTTGCCAATCCGCGTCGGGCCTTTGAGGATCACGTGCGGCCCGATGACTGTCCCCTCGCCGATTTCCACACCTGCGCCGACGATCGACCAGGGGCCGACCTCAACGTCGGCGGCCAGTACGGCCGTCGGATCGATGATTGCGCGAGGGTCAATCAAACTCATAGTTTGCGTTCCGCACAGATGATTTCAGCCGAGCACACCGGCTTGCCATCGACCGAAGCCTGGCATTCGAACTTCCAGATCTGGCGCTTGCAGCTGATGAACTTGGCTTCCAGGATCAACTGATCGCCCGGAGTGACCGGGTTGCGGAAGCGCAGTTTGTCGGAGCCCACGAAATAGTAGAGCGTGCCATCGGCAGGCTTCAGGTCGAGCATTTTGAAACCAAGGATACCGGCAGCCTGGGCCATCGCTTCAATGATCAACACGCCCGGCATGATCGGATGCGCAGGGAAGTGACCGTTGAAGAATGGTTCGTTGATGCTGACATTCTTGTAGGCACGAATGCGCTTTTCCTCAACATTGAGGTCCGTCACCCGGTCCACCAGCAGGAACGGGTAACGGTGAGGCAGGTATTCGCGAATCTCGTTGATGTCCATCATTTCGGGGGGAAGCCTGTAATAAAGATTGGGAGCGTGCGGACTAAGGCACGCCCCTCTAGCAAATCAAGGAGGCAGTCTAGCGGCTGTGCACACTTGATATGGAAATGGTATCAGCCATCTGATGAAGCATTACCGCCAGGGGTCACGTCCCCAACACGCTTTTCCAGATGTTTCAGGCGCCGAGCGATATCGTCGAGCTGCCTCAGACGCGCCGCGCTCTTGCGCCATTCGGCCGCAGGCTGCATGGCCGTACCGGATGAATAGGACCCAGGTTCGGTAATCGAATGGGTCACCATGGTCATGCCGGTAATGAATACGTTGTCGCACACTTCGATATGGCCCACCAGGCCAACACCGCCGGCGAGCATGCAATGCTTGCCAATCTTGGTGCTGCCGGAAATCCCCACGCATGCGGCCATGGCGGTGTGATCGCCAATCTGCACGTTGTGGGCGATCTGAATCTGGTTATCCAGTTTCACGCCGTTACCAATGACGGTATCGGCCAGGGCACCGCGGTCAACAGCCGTATTGACGCCAATTTCAACGTCGTCGCCGATCAACACGCCGCCCACCTGGGCAATCTTGTGCCACACGCCCTTCGAGTTGGCGAAGCCGAAGCCCTCGCCACCGATCACGGCGCCCGACTGAATCACGACACGTTCGCCGATACGCACATCGTGGTACAGGGTCACGCGCGGAGCCAGCCAACCACCGGCACCCACCTCACTGCGGGCACCGATAAAGCACTGCGTGCCGATCGTCACGCCCGCGCCGATGCGCGCGCCACTTTCGATCACCACAAAAGCACCGATGCTCGCGGCAGGGTCGACCTGCGCGTCATCGGCGATCACCGCAGTCGGATGGATACCGGCAGCAGCCTTGGGTTTTGGATCGAACAGGTGCGACGCCCTGGCGTATGCCAGGTACGGGTCGGCAACAACCAGCGCATCCCCGGTAAACCCTTCGGCATCAGCGGCCTTCAGCAACACAGCTGCGGCGCGGCTGTCGCCCAGGTATTTACGGTATTGGGGGTTTGCCAGGAAGCTCAACTGAGCTGGGCCAGCCTCCTGCAAGGTGGCTAGCCCAGTAATTTCCTTCTCCGGGGAGCCACGTAAGGTGGCCCCCAGGAACTCGGCCAATTGGCCGAGCTTGATAGTCGCAGTCATGGCTTACTTCAGCTGATTCATGCGCTCGATCACCTGACGGGTGATGTCGTACTGAGGTTTAACGTCGATGACGGCGCCGCGTTCGAACACCAGGTCAAAGGCACCTTTCTTGATGACTTCTTCCACGGCGCTGTCGAGTTTCGGCTTGAGCTGCTTGAGCATTTCACGGTCAGCAACAGCCTTGGCTTCGTTCAGCTCCTTGGACTGGAACTGGTAGTCACGGGCCTTTTGCTTGAATTCAAGCTCCAGACGCTCGCGCTCGCCTTGCTGCATCTTGTCGCCACCGGCTACCAGACGGTCCTGGATACCTTTGGCGCTGCTTTCCAGAGTCTTGAGCTTGGTCAGTTGAGGACCGAACTTCTTCTCTGCATCCACGGCATATTTCTTGGCCGCATCGGATTCCAGCAGGGCCATCTGATAGTTCAGAACAGCAATCTTCATTTCGGCAAAGGCCGGGGTCGCTACCAGGACAGTCGCCAGGAGAACCAATTGAGTCAACTTACGCACGATGTACTCCTACAGAATCCGTTGTCGTTATCTTGGGTCAGACGCTTAGAACGTCTGGCCGAGGGAGAATTGGAAAATCTGGGTTTCAGCGTTATCCGGTTTCTTGATCGGCATGGCCAGAGCAAAGCTCAACGGGCCCAGCGCCGTCACCCAGGTCACACCCACACCGACAGAGCTTGCCAGGTTGCTCAGACTTACGTCGTTGCACTGCGTGTTGGACTTCGAGCCATTGGGGTTGGTGACCTGTTCGCACTTGGAGTCGAACACGTTACCCACATCCCAGAAGACCGAAGTACGCAGGGAACGCTGATCTTTCACGAATGGCAGCGGGAACAGGATCTCCGCACCACCCTGGATCAGAACGTTACCACCGAATGGCAGCGGGTCGTTGTCCGAGTCAGCCACGGTACCTTGGTTACCGGTCACGCCCACGCCACGGCTTGGGGTACCACGAGGACCCAGGGTGCTGTCCTTGAAGCCACGTACCGAGTTGAAACCACCAGCATAGTAGTTCTCATAGAACGGCAAGCCGCTGGTCGAACCATAACCATCGCCGTAACCCAGTTCGGTGTGCAGGCGCATGGTGTAGTTTTCGCTCAATGGCTGGAACAACTGGCCACGGTAGTCGAGCTTGAAGAACGACAGGTCGCTGCCCGGCGTGGTTGCTTCCAGAGTCAGGCTCTGGGAATGGCCACGGGTTGCCAGTACGCCTTTGTTCAGGGTCGATTCCGACCAACCGGCCGAAGCCTTGAAGTTCAGGAACTGGTCACCTTCTTTACGCACGAAGTTGAAGATCTCATCCACGGTGTACACACCGGTCTTGATCTTGTCTTGTTGCGCGGTCAGGCCGAAGGTCAGACGCGAGGTCTCACTGATCGGGTAACCAATGTTGGCGCCAACACCCAGGCTGTCGATTGCATAGCTTGCAACGTCGACGTCGAGGTCTTTGTAGTCGGTTGTGCGGTAGAAGGCGTTGTAGCCCAGGCTCACACCGTCAGCAGTCCAGTAGGGGTCGACATAACCGAAGTTATAGCGGCTCTGGTATTCGCTTCGGGTCAGGCCGATGGAAACCTTGTTACCGGTACCGAGGAAGTTGTTCTGGGTGATCGAGCCACCGAGGATCAGACCGGCACTCTGGGCGAAACCGACACTCGCGGTAATCGAACCGGAAGCCTGCTCTTCTACGGCGTAGTTCACGTCAACCTGGTCATCCACACCCGGTACAGCCGGGGTTTCGACGTTGACTTCCTTGAAGAAGCCCAGACGCTCAAGGCGAACCTTGGACTGGTCGATCAGGTAAGTCGACGCCCAGCCACCTTCCATCTGACGCATTTCACGGCGCAGCACTTCGTCAGCAGACTTGGTGTTGCCACGGAAGTTGATGCGGTTCACGTAGGCACGCTTGCCCGGATCGACGACGAAGGTGATGTCAACGGTGTGGTCTTCATCGTGCGGGGTCGGTACGCCGTTGACGTTGGCGAAGGTATAGCCTTCGTTACCCAGGCGACGGGTGATCAGCTCGGACGTGGTGGTCATCAGCTTGCGCGAGAACACCTGGTCTTTCTGCACCAGCAACAGGGACTTGACCTGGTCTTCAGGCACTTTCAAGTCACCGCTGAGCTTGACGTCACGAACCTTGTACTTCTCGCCTTCGTTGACGTTGACAGTGATATAGACGTGCTTCTTGTCCGGGGTGATGGACACCTGGGTCGAAGCGATATCCATGTTGATATAGCCACGGTCCAGGTAGTAGGAACGCAGACGCTCCAGGTCACCGGACAGTTTTTCGCGGGCGTACTTGTCATCGTTCTTGAAGAACGACAGCCAGTTGGTGGTCTTGAGTTCGAACAGGTCGATCAGGTCGTCATCAGCGAACTTGGTGTTACCCACCACGTTGATGTGCTGGATGGCCGCCACGGTACCTTCATTGATATTGACCTTCAGGCCAACGCGGTTACGCGGCTGCGGGACCACTTCAGTCTCGACGGTGGCCGAGTAACGACCCTGGGCAACGTACTGGCGTTGCAGCTCGTTACGCACGCCTTCAAGGGTGGCACGCTGGAAGATCTCGCCTTCGGCAAGGCCGGATTGCTTGAGACCTTTCATCAAGTCTTCAGTAGAGATCGCCTTGTTGCCTTCGATCTCGATACTGGCGACAGAAGGCCGCTCGACGACAGTGATGACGAGGACGTTGCCTTCACGACCCAGTTGGATATCTTGAAAGAACCCGGTTTTGAACAGCGCACGAGTGGATTCCACCAGGCGACGGTCATCAGCCTGTTCCCCGACGTTCAACGGCAAGGCACCAAAGACGCTACCCGCGGAAACCCGCTGGAGGCCGTTGACGCGAATATCGGAGATGGTGAAGGACTCGGCGTGAACTTCGGCGATCATCAATACGGTGAGAACCGCAGTTAGCAGCAGACGTTTCATGAAGTCCTTTCTTATTCCAACTGGCAATAAACAAACTGCCGCAAAATGCGGCAGATTCGCAATTCAGCGAAGCGTTACAGTCGTCCCAGATCGTTGACCAGGGCTAACAACATCACCCCGACCACCAAACTGATACCGATCTGTATCCCCCAACCCTGCACCCGATCCGACAAGGGGCGACCACGCGCCCACTCGACCAGATAAAACAACAGATGCCCCCCATCCAATACTGGAATGGGCAACAAATTCAGAACCCCAAGACTAATACTCAGATAAGCCAGGAAATTCAGGAAATCTACAACGCCCGACTGGGCAGAAGCGCCCGCCACTTTAGCAATGGTTATCGGTCCACTCAAGTTTTTTACCGAGAGCTCGCCGAACAACATTTTCTTGAGGGAATCGAGGGTCAGCACACTCATGGTCCAGGTGCGTCTCGCACCCTCGCCAATTGCCGCCACCGGTCCGAAACTGACCTCTCGCACCATCGAAGGTGGCCACTCGACACCTTTGACCCCTGCGCCCAGGTAACCCCCGGCCGCCTTGGCTTCCCCGCGAACGGCCAGGGTTACGGGGACGTCGATTTGAGCACCATCGCGCTCGACTTTCAGCACAATTTTGGTATCAGGGCGTACACGCACCAGGTCGACCACTTGCTGCCAGTCGTTCAGTGCCTGGCCATCAAGCGCCAGCAGGCGGTCACCGGTTTTCAGACMTGCGGCCTGGGCCGGCCCCTTCGGATCCAGCTCTGCCAGTACCGGCGGCAAGGCCGGGCGCCATGGACGAATGCCCAGGGATTTGATCGGATCAGGCTCATCGGAGCCCTTCAGCCAGTGGTCCAGGGTCAGCTCGCGCGGCGTTTCAGCGGTGGAGTCCTGCTCACGCACCACCAGTTTCACGATGCCGCTTTCACCCAGACGACGCACCAACTGCAAATTGACCGCGCCCCACCCCGTGGTTGGCTCGCCATCAACTGCAACAATTTCCTGCCCGGCGGTCAGGCCAGCCTTGGCCGCCATGCTGTCCGGCTCGACGGCACCAATGACCGGACGCACCTGCTGGCTGCCCAGCATGGCCAGGACCCAGAAGAACACCATGGCCAACAGAAAGTTGGCGATCGGACCCGCTGCGACGATGGCAATGCGCTGACGGACGGTCTTGCGATTAAAGGATTGATCCAACTGATCAGCCGGCACTTCGCCTTCGCGCTCATCGAGCATCTTGACGTAGCCACCCAACGGAATGGCCGCGATCACAAACTCGGTGCCGCGACGGTCGTGCCAGCGCAGCAAGGGCATTCCGAAGCCTACGGAAAAGCGCAGTACCTTGACGCCGCAACGACGCGCGACCCAGAAATGGCCGAACTCGTGGAAGGTAACCAGCACACCCAGAGCAACCAGGGTGCCGACAATCATGTAGAGCGCACTCATCTAATTTCTCCGCATCTCAATCCAGTCCCTGAAGGCTAAAACACGCCCAAAGGCTAACGCGTATTGCGGTTCAACCATTGCCCGGTCAAGGCCCGGGCCTTTGCATCCGCCTCGAACACCGCGCCCAGATCATTCACGGCAACCACAGGTTCAAGGTTCAAAACGTCTTCGATGATACTCGCGATCTGCGGAAAACGGATGCGCCGTTCAAGAAACGCCGCCACCGCCACTTCGTTCGCCGCATTCAGCATCGCCGGCGCGCTGTTACCCGCCTCTGCCGCCTGCCGCGCCAGGCGCAGGCAAGGAAACCGCTGCTCGTCGGGGGCTTCGAAATCCAGACGGGCGATGGCAAACAGATCCAGCGGCGCAACACCCGAGTCAATTCGCTCCGGCCAGGCCAGGGCATTGGCGATCGGCGTGCGCATGTCCGGGTTACCCAACTGGGCCAACACCGAGCCATCCACGTAATCCACCAGGGAATGAATCACACTTTGCGGGTGGATCACCACCTCGACCTGATCCGGCCGGGCATCGAACAGCCAGCAGGCCTCGATCAATTCCAGGCCCTTGTTCATCATGCTCGCCGAGTCCACCGAGATCTTGCGACCCATGGACCAGTTCGGATGCGCACACGCCTGATCAGGGGAAACATGCTCCAGGTCGGCCAGCGGTGTCTGCCGGAACGGACCGCCAGAGGCTGTCAGCAGAATCCGACGCACCCCAACCTGGCTCAACCCACGCGCAAAATCACCGGGCATGCACTGGAAAATCGCATTGTGTTCGCTGTCCAGCGGCAACAGCACGGCGCCGCTCTTGCGCACCGCCTGCATAAAGAGCGCACCGGACATTACCAGGGCTTCTTTATTGGCCAGCAGAATCTTCTTGCCCGCATCAACGGCGGCCAGGGTCGGACGCAAGCCGGCAGCGCCGACAATTGCCGCGACTACGGTGTCGACATCAGGGTCAGCCGACACCTGGCACAACCCCTCCTCCCCCACCAGCACCCGGGTCGCCAGGCCCGCAGCGCGCAGGTCGTCCTGCAAGCCACGTGCTGCTGCCGCTTCGGGCACGACTGCGTATTGCGGAGCGTGGCGCACACACAATGCCAGCAGCTCGCTCAGGCGACTGAAACCGGTCAATGCGAATACTTGATAACGCTCGGGATGACGGCCAATGACATCGAGGGTGCTTAGCCCCACCGAGCCGGTAGCGCCCAGCACGGTGACCTGTTGCAGGCGGCTCACGAGGCAGCCATCCACAGCAGCACGGCAAAGATCGGGATCGCAGCCGTCAGGCTGTCGATACGGTCGAGCACGCCACCGTGACCCGGCAGCAGGTTACTGCTGTCCTTGATCCCGGCCTGGCGCTTGAACATGCTTTCGGTCAGGTCACCGATCACCGAGATGAACACGACCACGGCCGCACCCACCAGGGACAAGAGCACTTCCTTGACGGTCCAGCCACGCACCACGCCGACCACAACGGTAATCACCAGGGTCAATGCCAGGCCGCCATACACGCCCTCCCAGCTTTTGCCCGGACTGACAGCCGGCGCCAACTTGCGCTTGCCGAAAGCACGGCCGGAGAAGTAGGCACCGATATCGGCCCCCCACACCAGCACCATCACCGCCATGATCAGCCAGTTACCCAACTGCATGTGCTTGATGTAGACCAGCCCTTGCCAGGCGGGCAGCAGAATCAAAAGGCCGATCACCAGCTTGCAGGCGACACTGGACCAGTGGCTGCTGGAGCCAGGAAAAGTCAGCACCAAATAGGTCGCCAACGCCCACCACAACACCGCCGCCCCCAACACCCAGGGCGCTACGTCCGGCAGGATGTACATCAGGAACATCAACAGCGCCACAACTGCGGCGTACACCACACGCGGCAACTGCGCGGCGAAACCGGCCAGTCGCGCCCATTCCCAGGCACCCAGCGTCACGACCAGGCCGATGAACAGCGCGAAGTTCGCCCCTTCAAGCAGGAAAAACCCGCACAGGGCAATGGGCAGCAGGATCAGCGCCGTGATGATTCGTTGTTTAAGCATTAAACCCGGGCTCCAGCTTCGATCTGCTCGCTCGTTTTACCGAAACGACGCTGACGGGAAGCGAAATCGGCCAGCGCATTGCGCATGGCATCGTGTTTGAAGTCCGGCCAGAACAGGTCGGAGAAGTACAATTCGGTATAGGCCAACTGCCACAACAGGAAGTTGCTGATGCGGTGGTCGCCACCGGTACGAATGCACAGGTCGGGCAACGGCAGGTCGCCGGTCACCAGACAGGTTTGCAACAGCTCGGGCGTGATGTCTTCCGGACGCAAATGACCGGCCTGTACTTCCCGCGCCAGACGCTGCGCAGCCTGGGCGATATCCCACTGGCCACCGTAGTTGGCTGCAATCTGCAGCACAAAACGGTTGCTGCCGGCAGTGATCGCCTCGGCCTCACGCATCGCCGCCTGCAGCTCGGGATGGAACCGCGAGCGGTCACCAATGATGCGCAGGCTGATGTTGTTCTCGTTCAGGCGCTTGGCCTCACGACGCAGGGCCTTGAAGAACAGGTCCATCAAGGCACTGACTTCCTCGGCCGGGCGCTGCCAGTTTTCACTGGAGAACGCGAACAGGGTCAACACTTCGACCTTGGCCTCGGCACACACCTCGATCACGGCACGTACAGCATCGACACCCGCTTTATGCCCGGCAACACCCGGCATAAAGCGCTTCTTCGCCCAGCGATTATTCCCGTCCATGATGATCGCGACATGGCGCGGCACCACGGAGGGCACAGTCTGCTTGGTCTTTTCCATGAAGGCGTCCTGACCCTTTATACGGCCATCAGGTCCTTTTCTTTGTCTTCCGTGGCTTTGGTGATCTGGGCCTCGGCATCTTTGGTCAGCTTGTCGATATCGGCGACGGCACGACGCTCTTCGTCTTCGCTGATTTCCTTGTCCTTGACCAGCTTCTTCAGGTCACCCAAGGCATCGCGACGGATGTTGCGCACGGCAACACGCGCATCTTCAGCTGCGCTGCGCGCCTGCTTGGTGAAGCCCTTACGGGTTTCTTCGGTCAGGGCAGGCATGGAGATCAGCAGCAGCTCGCCCAGGTTGGTCGGGTTGAGGTTCAAGCCGGCGCTCTGGATGGCCTTGTCGACGGCACCGAGCATGTTGCGCTCAAAGGCCACGACTTGCAGGGTACGGGAGTCTTTTACAGTGATGTTGGCCACTTGGGTGATGGAGGTATCAGCGCCGTAGTACGGCACCATCACGCTGCCCAGAATGCTTGGGTGAGCCTTGCCGGTACGAATCTGGCCAAATGCATGGTTCAGAGAGTCCAGGGATTTCTGCATGCGCTCTTGAGCGTCTTTTTTGATTTCGTTGATCATTGTTCGATTTCCTCGATCAGAGTCCCTTCCGCGCCGCCGTGTACGATGTTCAGCAGGGCGCCGGGCTTGTTCATGTTAAATACGCGCAGCGGCATCTTGTGGTCGCGGCACAAGCAAATAGCCGTCAGGTCCATCACGCCCAGCTTGCGATCCAGTACTTCATCATAAGTCAGATGATCGAACTTCTCGGCATGCGGGTCTTTGAATGGGTCTGCAGTGTAAACACCGTCAACCTTGGTGGCCTTCAGTACCACGTCCGCGTTGATCTCGATACCACGCAGGCACGCTGCCGAATCGGTGGTGAAGAACGGGTTGCCGGTACCGGCAGCAAAGATCACTACCTCTTTGGCATCCAGGTGACGCATGGCTTTGCGACGATCATAGTGATCCGTTACACCGACCATGGAAATAGCCGACATGACGATAGCGGTGATGTTGGCGCGCTCCAGGGCGTCACGCATCGCCAGGGCGTTCATCACAGTGGCCAGCATGCCCATGTGGTCGCCTGTCACCCGATCCATGCCGGCAGCGCTGAGTGCCGCGCCACGGAACAGGTTGCCGCCGCCGATCACCAGACCGACCTGAACACCGATACCGACCAGTTGGCCGACTTCCAGCGCCATGCGGTCGAGTACTTTGGGATCGATCCCAAACTCTTCCGACCCCATCAGGGCCTCGCCGCTAAGCTTGAGTAGAATGCGTTTATAGCGAGCCTGATGACCACTGCCCTGCTGAGCCATTGCGAATCTCTCCTGCGGCGTATTTTTGAAAATTCTTGGCAAGCCGTTTACGGCCTGCGTTCACTCTAGCTTGACGCTGTCACAGCGCCATCGGAACACGGCTTTGTAAGCCAGTTCCAAAGGGAAACCAATAAAAATTGATCACCCCATTTGAAAAGAGGCTGCGCGCGTAAGCGGGCAGCCTCTTTTGGGCGACAGTTAAAAACCGTCTTACTTCTTGGTGGCAGCCAGCTGGGCAGCAACTTCTTCAGCGAAGTTGTCGACCGGCTTCTCGATGCCGTCGCCTACTTTGTAGTAGGTGAAGGAAACGATTTCAGCGCCAGCTTTCTTGGCCAGCTCGCCAACCTTGATTTCAGGGTTCTTGACGAACGCCTGCTCAACCAGGGAAGCCTCAGCCAGGAACTTGCTGATACGGCCTTTCACCATGTTTTCAACGATGTTTTCAGGCTTGCCTTTGATTTTTTCTTCGTTCAGCTGCAGGAACACGGCTTTCTCGCGCTCGATGGCTTCAGCAGAAACTTCCGATGGCAGCAGGAATTCAGGGTTGCTGGCCGCTACGTGCATAGCGATGTCTTTGGCCAGTTCAACGTTGCCGCCTTTCAGGGCAACCACAACACCGATCTTGTTGCCGTGCAGGTAAGCACCCACAACATCACCTTCAACGCGGGTCAGGCGACGAATGTTAACGTTCTCGCCTACTTTACCAACCAGAACCAGACGATCAGCTTCTTGAGCTTCGATCAGCGGAGCGGCGTCGGTCAGCTTGTCAGCGAATGCTTTTTCAACGCTGGCAGCGACGAAGTTCTTGAAGTCGTCTTGCAGGGCCAGGAAGTCGGTCTGCGAGTTAACTTCCAGGATAACGGCCGATTTGCCGTCTTCCTTGATTGCGATAGCGCCTTCAGCAGCGACGTTGCCTGCTTTCTTGGCGGCCTTGATGGCGCCCGAAGCACGCATGTCATCAATGGCTTTTTCGATGTCGCCGCCGGCCTTGGTCAAGGCCTTTTTGCAATCCATCATGCCTTCGCCGGTACGCTCACGCAGTTCTTTAACCAACGCTGCAGTAATCTCTGCCATTTTCAAAATCCTCTTGGATAGGTTTTCAACCATTCCACCCGATTGAACGGGCGATCAATTCTTCCCGAACCACCTTGTAGGCCGCTGCACGTTACAGATGTTGTAGCTGCGCTGCCGACAAATGGTTTTCGAGGTGGCAAAAAGGGGGCCAAGCCCCCTTTTTGCTTACTGAGTCAACGCCAAGGCGTCAGTTACTCAGCTGCTGCTACCGGAGCTTCTTCAACGAACTGCTCGGTGCCGCCAGCAACGTGGTTGCGGCCACGGATTACAGCGTCAGCCATCGAACCCATGTACAGCTGGATAGCGCGGATTGCGTCATCGTTGCCTGGGATGATGTAGTCAACGCCTTCCGGGCTGCTGTTGGTATCGACTACGCCGATAACCGGGATGCCCAGCTTGTTGGCTTCGGTGATCGCAATGCGCTCGTGATCAACGTCGATAACGAACAGTGCGTCAGGCAGACCGCCCATGTCCTTGATACCACCCAGGGAACGATCGAGCTTTTCCAGGTCGCGAGTGCGCATCAGCGCCTCTTTCTTGGTCAGCTTGGCGAAAGTACCGTCTTCGGCTTGCACTTCAAGGTCACGCAGACGCTTGATGGAAGCACGGATGGTTTTGAAGTTGGTCAGCATGCCGCCCAACCAGCGGTGATCGACGTACGGCGAACCGCAACGTGCTGCTTCTTCAGCAACGATCTTGCCAGCGGAACGCTTGGTGCCGACGAACAGAATCTTGTTTTTGCCCTGGGCCAGGCGCTCTACGAAAGTCAGAGCTTCGTTGAACATTGGCAGGGTTTTTTCAAGGTTGATGATGTGGATCTTGTTACGCGCGCCGAAAATGTATTTACCCATTTTCGGGTTCCAGTAACGGGTCTGGTGACCGAAGTGCACACCGGCCTTCAGCATATCGCGCATGTTGACTTGGGACATGATAGTTCCTTAATAAGTCGGGTTTGGCCTCCACGTATCCCAATGACCAACCAGCGGCATTCGCCTCCGGCACCCAGGTCATCGTGTCGACACGTGTGTGGATTTAAGCTTTGCGGGGTATCCCCGGAAAGCGGCGCATTTTATACCACAGAGCTTGCAAAAACGAAACCCGCAATCACATTTGCCGTCAGTCGCTTTTGCCTAAGCCTTTGAATAGAGCCAGAATGCCCCCATCCTCATAGACAGAAGCGATCGCCAGACGCTCATGGTTTCACCCCTGCGTCTGCTAGAATCGCGTTTTTTGGGCTTGTGCGAATTCTGCAACCTTTTGTCGCACACCCGTAAACCGTATTGATTTCAGCGCGTCGCGCTAGAGAGAGCCTGTATGACCGTAACCCTCAAAACCGCCGAAGACATCGCTGGCATGCGCGTCGCCGGCAAACTGGCTGCCGACGTGCTGGAAATGATTGCCGAACACGTCAAGCCCGGCGTCACCACCGAAGCGCTGGACCGCATCTGCCACGACTATATTGTCGACGTGCAAAAGGCCATCCCTGCGCCGCTGAACTACAAGGGCTTCCCCAAGTCGATCTGCACCTCGATCAACCACGTGGTGTGCCACGGGATACCCGGCGACAAGCCGCTGAAAGACGGCGACACCCTGAACATCGACGTCACCGTGATCAAGGACGGCTACCACGGCGACACCAGCCGTATGTTCCACGTCGGCACTGTACCGGTATGGGCCGAGCGCCTGTCGCAAGTGACCCAGGAATGCATGTACAAGGCCATCGAAATCGTCAAACCCGGCTGCCGCCTGGGCGACATCGGTGAAATCATCCAGAAGCACGCCGAAAAGAACGGCTTCTCGGTGGTCCGTGAGTTCTGCGGCCACGGCATCGGCAAGGTGTTCCACGAAGAGCCACAAATCCTGCACTACGGCCGCGCCGGCACCGGCATGGAGCTCAAGGCAGGCATGACCTTCACCATCGAGCCGATGATCAACCAGGGCAAGGCCGACACCAAGGTGCTGGGCGACGGCTGGACCGCCATCACCAAGGACCGCAAGCTCTCGGCACAGTGGGAACACACCCTGCTGGTGACCGATACCGGCTACGAGATCTTCACCCTGCGCGCCGATGACACGATTCCTCGCGTTTCGGCGTAATGTTTGCACCGGTTTTCTGATTGCGACGCTGTGACCCATAGATAGAAAGGAAAACCGATCGATGCCCCAGGTGGATCCCGAACTCTTTGACCGTGGCCAGTTCCAGGCGGAACTGGCGCTGAAGGCCAGCCCCATTGCCGCCTTCAAGAAGGCCATCCGTCAGGCCCGCGAAGTGCTCGACGCGCGCTTTCGTACCGGCCGGGACATTCGCCGGCTGATCGAGGACCGCGCCTGGTTCGTCGACAATATCCTGCAAAAGGCCTGGGAACAGTTCAGCTGGAGTGAAGACGCCGATATCGCCCTGGTGGCGGTCGGCGGCTACGGCCGTGGCGAACTGCACCCCTACTCCGACATCGACCTGCTGATTTTGCTCGACAGCGCCGACCACGAGATCTTTCGCGATTCCATCGAGCGTTTTCTGACGTTGCTGTGGGACATCGGCCTGGAAGTCGGCCAAAGCGTGCGCTCGGTGGACGAATGCGCCCAGGAAGCCCGCGCCGACCTGACGGTGATCACCAACCTGATGGAAAGCCGCACCATCGCCGGCCCCGAGCGCCTGCGCCAGCGCATGCTGGAGGTCACCAGTACCGCGCACATGTGGCCGAGCAAGGATTTCTTCCTGGCCAAGCGCGCCGAGCAGAAAGCCCGGCACCACAAGTACAACGACACCGAATACAACCTGGAACCCAACGTCAAAGGCTCCCCGGGCGGGCTGCGGGATATCCAGACAATTCTGTGGGTTGCCCGTCGCCAATACGGCACCCTGAACCTGCGAGCCCTGGCCGGGGAAGGCTTTCTGGTGGAGAGCGAAAACGCCCTGCTGGCCTCCTCCCAGGAATTCCTGTGGAAAGTGCGCTACGCGTTGCACATGCTGGCCGGGCGCTCCGAAGACCGCCTGCTGTTCGATCACCAGCGCTCCATCGCCACCTTGCTGGGGTTTGAAGGCGAGGATGCGAAGACCAGCATCGAAAGCTTCATGCAGCAGTACTACCGCGTGGTGATGAGCATTGCCCAGCTCAGCGACCTGATCATCCAGCACTTCGAAGAAGTGATCCTGGCCCCGGAAGACGAAGCGCCACCGCAGCCGATCAACTCACGCTTCCAGCTGCACGATGGCTACATCGAGGCACGCAACGACAACGTGTTCAAGCGCACGCCGTTCGCCATGCTGGAGATCTTCGTGCTGATGGCCCAGCAGCCGGAAATCAAGGGCGTGCGCGCCGACACCATTCGCTTGCTGCGGGAAAACCGTCACCTGATCGACGACGATTTCCGCCACGACATTCGCAACACCAGCCTGTTTATCGAGCTGTTCAAGTGCAAGATCGGCATCCACCGCAACCTGCGGCGCATGAACCGTTACGGGATTCTGGGGCGTTACCTGCCGGAGTTCGGCTTTATCGTCGGGCAGATGCAGCACGACCTGTTCCACATCTATACGGTGGACGCCCACACCCTGAACCTGATCAAACACCTGCGTAAGTTGCAGTACACCCAGGTGTCAGAGAAATTCCCGCTGGCCAGTAAGCTCATGGCGCGCCTGCCCAAGCCCGAACTGATTTACCTGGCCGGCCTGTACCACGACATCGGCAAGGGCCGGCACGGCGATCACTCGGAAATTGGTGCGGTAGACGCCGAGGCGTTCTGCCAGCGCCACCAACTGCCGCTGTGGGACAGCCGCCTGATCGTGTGGCTGGTGCAAAACCACCTGGTGATGTCCACCACCGCACAGCGCAAGGACTTGTCCGACCCGCAGGTGATCCACGATTTCGCACAGATCGTCGGCGACGAAACCCGTCTCGACTATCTCTACGTCCTCACCGTGTCCGACATCAACGCCACCAACCCGACGCTGTGGAACTCCTGGCGTGCCAGCCTGTTGCGCCAGCTCTACACCGAGACCAAGCGCGCGCTGCGTCGCGGCCTGGAGAACCCGGTGGACCGAGAGGAGCAGATCCGTCGTACCCAGAGCGCAGCCCTGGATATCCTGGTGCGCGGCGGCAACGACCCGGATGACGTCGAGCAACTCTGGTCGCAACTGGGGGACGACTATTTCCTGCGCCACACCGCCGGCGACGTGGCCTGGCACAGCGACGCGATCCTGCAGCAGCCGACCGATGGCGGGCCACTGGTGCTGATCAAGGAAACCACCCAGCGCGAGTTCGAGGGCGGCACGCAGATTTTCATCTACGCGCCGGACCAGCACGACTTCTTCGCCGTGACCGTGGCCGCGATGGACCAGCTCAACCTGAACATTCACGACGCCCGGGTGATCACCTCCAGCAGCCAGTTCACACTCGACACCTACATCGTGCTCGACACTGAAGGCGAGTCCATCGGTGACAACCCGGAGCGGGTGAAAAAGATCCGCAAGGGCCTCACCGACGCCCTGCGCAATCCCGACGACTACCCGACCATCATCCAGCGCCGGGTACCGCGCCAGCTCAAGCACTTTGCATTCGCCCCCGAGGTGACCATCCACAACGACGCCCAGCGCCCGGTGACCGTGCTGGAACTCAGCGCGCCGGACCGCCCGGGCCTGTTGGCGCGGATCGGCACGATCTTCCTGGAGTTCGACCTGTCGTTGCAGAACGCCAAGATTGCGACCCTGGGCGAACGGGTGGAAGACGTGTTCTTTATTACCGATGCCGACAACCAGCCGCTCTCCGACCCTGAACTGTGCCGACGTTTGCAGGAAGCCATCGTCCAGCAGTTGAGCGTCAACCAGGAGACGGGCGTCGAGATGTCACGGTTGAGCATCTGACCGACCGCCCACTTTCAGCTTCCAATGAATTGAACGAGATCCACCGATGAACAATGCCCTGAACCAGCTGCAGCCCTACCCGTTCGAGAAACTGCGCGTCCTGCTGGGCAGCGTCACGCCGAACCCGGACAAACGCCCGATCGCCCTGTCCATCGGCGAGCCGAAGCACAAATCCCCGCAGTTCGTTGCCGATGCGCTGGCCAACAACCTGGACCAGATGGCGGTGTACCCGACTACCCTGGGCATCCCCGCTCTGCGTGAGGCGATTGGTGCCTGGTGCGAACGCCGTTTCAGCGTGCCCAAGGGCTGGCTCGACCCGGCGCGCAACATCCTGCCGGTGAACGGCACCCGTGAAGCGCTGTTCGCCTTCACCCAGACCGTGGTCAACCGTGGCGACGACGCGCTGGTGGTCAGCCCGAACCCGTTCTACCAGATCTACGAGGGCGCGGCCTTTCTCGCCGGGGCCAAACCGCACTACCTGCCGTGCCTGGATGAAAACGGCTTCAACCCGGATTTCGACGCGGTGTCGCCGGACATCTGGAAACGCTGCCAGATCCTGTTCCTGTGCTCCCCCGGCAACCCGACCGGCGCACTGATCCCCGTCGACACTTTGAAAAAGCTGATCGCCCTGGCCGACGAATACGACTTCGTGATCGCCGCCGACGAGTGCTACAGCGAGCTGTACTTCGACGAACAAACCCCGCCGCCGGGCCTGCTCAGCGCCTGCGTGGAACTGGGTCGCCAGGACTTCAAGCGCTGCGTGGTGTTCCACAGCCTGTCCAAGCGCTCCAACCTGCCGGGCCTGCGTTCGGGTTTTGTGGCCGGTGACGCCGAGATCCTCAAGGGCTTCCTGCTGTACCGCACCTACCACGGCTGCGCGATGCCGGTGCAAACCCAGCTGGCGAGCATTGCCGCCTGGCAGGACGAAGCCCACGTGCAGGCCAACCGTGACCTGTACCGCGAGAAATTCGATGCCGTGCTGGCCATTCTCAAGCCCGTGCTGGATGTGCAAGCGCCGGACGGTGGCTTCTACCTGTGGCCGAACGTGAACGGCGACGATGCCGCCTTTTGCCGCGACTTGTTCGTGGAAGAACACGTGACCGTAGTGCCGGGTTCGTACCTGTCACGGGAAGTCGATGGCGTCAATCCGGGCGCCGGGCGTGTGCGCCTGGCGCTGGTTGCACCGCTGGCTGAGTGCGTGGAAGCAGCCGAGCGGATTCGCGATTTCGTCACTCGCAATCAATAATTGCTCTAAATAGGTGGCGAGGGAGCTTGCTCCCGCTCGGCTGCGCAGCAGTCGTAAACCGGCTGATGCGGTTTTCCTGGATGAATGGAGTCGCCAGCGTTGGGGCGACTTCGTCACCCAGCGGGAGCAAGCTCCCTCGCCACAAATAAGCACCGCGGTGTCATTTGACGTGACCCAGATTCGCCTCGCTCATGTCCAGATCTGCCAATACCTCCCGCAGTACGTCATCACCAATCTGGTGCTGACGACTCAAGCTATACAGTTCCAGGCGCTGCGCCCGCAGGGCCTTGAGCCGTAACTTGCGCTCCAGTTGATCCATCTGAAACGCCAATGCCTGGGCTTCCGCAGAGTCGTTGAACACTTCCAGCTGATGACGATACTCCGACATCAACCGCGCCTTGAGCTCAGTGGCCAACGCCGCTTGAGCGGCATCCTGGGGTGCCGCTTCCGCAGGTTCTTCGGCCTCCAGGGCATGAATCGCCGCTTCAGCGGTTTTCTTCCAGGCGTCACGCACCTCGCTGCGGCGCTTGTCGTCCGGACTCTTTTCAATGCCCCGCAGCAGCAACGGCAAGGCGATACAGGCGGCGACCAGCGACAGCAGGATCACTCCGGCGGCGATGAAGATCAGCAGGTCACGCTGAGGAAAATCCTGGCCCGGCGCCAACAGCAACGGCACCGACATCACACCCGCCAACGTCACCGCACCTCGCACGCCACCCACGGTCAACAGCCAGCAGGAACGGGCCGTCGGTACCAGCGTAAGTTCACTTTTCCCACGCAGGCGCCGGAGCAATCCCGACAGGCGCCAGATGCTTTGCACCCAGATAAACCGCAACACCACCAGCACCAGGAAAATCGCGATCACGTCGAGGCAGCGGTACAGCAACATCGGCCACAGCGTCGGTTCGTGGCTGACCACGGCCTTGATGATGTCCGGCAGTTGCAGGCCCAGCAGCAGGAAGATCAACCCGTTAAACGCAAATTCCAGCAGCGACCACACACTGCGATTGAGCAGCCGGGTGCTGGTCTGGCGCGGCAGCAGGTCGAGCCAGCTTTGCATCATGCCCGCAGCCACCGCCGACAAGATGCCCGATGCGCCAAGGCGTTCCGCCAGCACGTAAGCGGCAAACGGCAGCAGCAACATGAACACCACGTGCGTCGCCGGGTCGTCCCAGCCCCGGGCGATCATCCAGGACCGGAGGCGGCCCACCAGCCAGCTCAAGGCCACACCAATGGCCAGGCCACCGACGGCGACGAGCACAAAGGTCAGGCTGGCATCAGCCAGGGAAAACACCCCGGTCAGCGCCGCCGCCAGGGCGAATTTGAACGTCACCAGGCCCGATGCGTCATTCATCAACGCCTCGCCCTGAAGCATGTGCATCAACGGCGTGGGCAAGCGGTTCTGGGATATGGCTGACACCGCCACGGCATCTGTCGGCGACAAGACGGCCGCCAGGGCGAAGGCCACCGGCAACGGAATACTCGGCAACAGCCAATGAATGAAGTAGCCGGCGCCCACCACCGTAAACAGCACCAGCCCCACCGCCAGCGTCAGAATCGGCCCGCGCAGGCGCCACAGTTCACGCTTGGGCATGCGCCAGCCATCGGAGAACAGCAGTGGTGGCAGGAACAGGAAAAGAAACAACTCAGGGTCGAGCGCCACATGCAGCCCCAGGGTCGGCCAGGCCAACAAGGCCCCGGCGGCGATTTGCACCAGGGGTAACGGCAGTGGGATAACACGCCCGACCAGACGCGAAACGCTGACCAGCATCAGCAGGATAAGTACGGTGTAAGCGGTTTGCATAACGCGGGATTCCCAGACAATCAACTTGCAACAACACACATCAGGCAACAACTCGCCGTTGAAGTGCCATATTAGCCGCCTATGCTGCGCGATGGCCTTTGCACAAAAGTCGCACGCAGCAACACGCAGTTGTGACGAGCGGCGCCGAAAGCCGCTGGCCATGGCATAATCCGTGGCCTTTCATCTCCGTCAGCCCAAAGGGGGGCAATTCCTTGACCGCTTCAAGCAAAACGTTGCACCTTTTCGGCATCAAAGCCTGCGACACCATGAAAAAGGCGCGCACCTGGCTCGATGAACACGCTGTCAGCTATGAGTTTCATGACTACAAGACGGCCGGTATCGACCGCGAACACTTGACCCAATGGTGCAACGAGCACGGTTGGCAGGTGGTTTTGAACCGTGCGGGCACCACCTTTCGCAAACTCGAAGACGAAC
Source organism: Pseudomonas sp. 1912-s (assembly GCF_029269205.1). Lineage (NCBI taxonomy): Bacteria > Pseudomonadati > Pseudomonadota > Gammaproteobacteria > Pseudomonadales > Pseudomonadaceae > Pseudomonas > Pseudomonas sp. 1912-s. The sequence continues at coordinate 101,480 of NZ_JARIXR010000017.1, forward strand.
GCAAAGCCGATCTCGACCAAGCGAAAGCCATTGAATTGATGCTCGCGCAACCCTCGATGATCAAGCGCCCCGTGCTTGATCTCGGTGACAAAACCCTGATTGGCTTCAAGCCAGATAGTTATTCGGCGGCCCTCAAGTAGGCCAGCCCACTCCATTTTTGTAGAGGTAACAGCATGTCCAATTCCCTGTTCAGCCTGGGCTTCGGCGTAGGCACTCAGAACCGCCAAGGTGCTTGGCTGGAAGTGTTTTACGCACAACCGCTGCTCAACCCTTCGGCTGAAATCATCGCGGCCATCGCACCGATCCTCGGTTACACCGAAGGCAACCAGGCCATTACGTTCACCGTCACCCAGGCCCTGCAGCTGGCTGACGCGCTCAAAGGTGTTGACGCCGCCCAAGCCGCCCTGTTGAGCCGCCTGGCCGAAAGCCACACCCCGCTGGTCGCCACGCTGCTGGCCGAAGACGCCGCGCTGACCTCCACCCCTGAGGCGTACCTCAAGCTGCACCTGCTGTCCCATCGCCTGGTCAAGCCGCACGGCCTGAGCCTGGCCGGTGTGTTCCCGCAGCTGCCGAACGTGGCCTGGACCAGCCAGGGCGCGATCGACATCGCCGAACTGGCCGAGCGCCAACTGGAAGCCCGCCTGCGTGGCGAGTTGCTGGAAGTGTTCTCGGTGGACAAGTTCCCGAAAATGACCGACTACGTGGTGCCGAGTGGCGTGCGTATCGCTGATGCCGCACGTATCCGCCTGGGCGCCTACGTGGGCGAAGGCACCACCGTGATGCACGAAGGTTTCGTCAACTTCAACGCCGGTACCGAAGGCCCGGGCATGATCGAAGGCCGCGTGTCGGCTGGCGTGTTCGTCGGCAAGGGTTCGGACTTGGGCGGCGGTTGCTCCACCATGGGCACCCTGTCGGGCGGCGGCAACATCGTGATCAAGGTCGGCGAAGGCTGCCTGATCGGCGCCAACGCCGGTATCGGCATCCCGCTGGGCGACCGCAACACCGTTGAGTCGGGCCTGTACGTGACTGCCGGTACCAAGGTGGCGCTGCTGGACGAGGCCAACCAACTGGTTAAAGTGGTCAAGGCCCGTGAGCTGGCCGGCCAACCGGACCTGCTGTTCCGCCGCAACTCCGAGACCGGTGCCGTGGAATGCAAAACCCACAAATCGGCCATCGAACTGAACGCAGCGCTGCACGCTCACAACTAAGCAGCGACTCGATGCCACTGACGGCCCGCTCCTTACGGGGGCGGGTCGTTTATACGAGCCTTGATCACCATGCTTGTGCCCTCTCCCTGGCGCGCCGATTTTCCGGCCATCGCCACCCTGCAACGGCAAGACCAGACCTATCTGGACAACGCCGCCACCACGCAAAAACCTCAAGCCCTGCTGGACGCGATCAGCCATTACTACGCCAATGGCGCAGCCAATGTGCACCGTGCCCAGCATTTGCCGGGCGCCCACGCGACCCAGGCCTTCGAGGACAGCCGCAACAAGGTGGCACAGTGGCTGAATGTCGGCGGCGACGGGCAAATCATCTTCACCCATGGCGCGACTTCGGCGCTGAACCTCCTGGCCTATGGCCTTGAGCACTTATTCAACCCGGGCGACGAGCTTGTCATCAGCGCCCTGGAGCACCACGCCAACCTGTTGCCGTGGCAGCAACTGGCCAAGCGTCGCGGGCTGGAACTGGTGGTTTTGCCACTTAACGATGACGGCTTGATCGACCTGCAAGCTGCCGCCGAATTGATCGGCCCGCGTACCCGGCTGCTGGCGGTGAGCCAACTGTCCAACGTGCTCGGCGCCTGGCAGCCGTTGCCGCAGTTGTTGGCGGTGGCCAAGGCCCACGGCGCACTGACGGTGGTGGATGGCGCCCAGGGCATCGTCCACGGTCGCCATGACCTGCAGGCACTGGGCTGCGACTTCTACGTGTTTTCCAGCCATAAACTCTACGGGCCGGATGGCGTTGGCGTGCTGTATGGCCGCACTGAGGCCCTGCATCACCTGCGCCACTGGCAGTTTGGTGGCGAGATGGTGCAACTGGCTGACTATCAAAGCGCCAGCTTCCGCCCCGCCCCCCTTGGCTTCGAAGCCGGGACTCCGCCAATCGCCAGCGTGATCGGCCTGGGTGCGACCCTGGATTACCTGAGTTCCCTGGATCAACACGCGGTGACGGCCCACGAAGCCGCTTTGCACGACTACCTGTTGCGTGGCTTGCAAGCACGCAAGGGCATACGGCTGCTGGGTTTGCCACAGGTGGCCCTGGCCAGCTTTGTGGTGGACGGCGTGCACAACGCCGACCTCGCCCACTTGCTGACTGAACAAGGGATTGCCGTACGCGCCGGCCATCATTGCGCGATGCCGCTGCTCAAGCAGATGGGGCTCTCCGGGGCGATTCGGGTGTCGCTGGCGCTGTACAACGACTCCGATGACCTGGAGCGTTTTTTTGAAGCGCTGGATCAGGCCCTGGATATGTTGCGATGAGCTTGCCGGCGGAGGCCGTTGTGGCGCTGCAGGCGTTTCAGGTGGTCGGGAGTTGGGAGCAACGCGCCCGCCTGCTGATGCAATGGGGCGAGCGGCTGCCCGCCTTGCCGGGCGAAGACAAGGTCGACGCCAACCTGGTGCAAGGCTGTGAAAGCCTGGTGTGGCTGGTGGGGCACTTGCAGGACGGTCACTGGCAGTTTGCTGCGAGCAGCGACGCACGGCTGATTCGCGGGCTGGTGGCGTTGTTGCTGGCACGGGTTAACGGTTTGTCTGCCGCTGAGTTGCAGGCGGTCGACTTGCCCGACTGGTTCAATCAACTGGGTCTGTCGCGGCAGCTATCACCGTCACGCAGCAATGGTCTGAATGCAGTGCTTCAGCGCATGCGGAAGTTGAGCCTCACACAAAACTAAATGTGGGAGCGGACTTGCTCGCTCCCACATTTTGATCTTTTCAGGGTGCAGAGATCGGTGTTGCCTGAACTCTGTCAGCAGGCCGGCGCACGCCGGCCACAATTTTGTCCACCGCCTTGGTCGCCGCCACCATACCGAAGGTCGCGGTGACCATCATCACCGCGCCAAACCCGCCGGCGCAGTCCAGCTTCACGCCATCCCCGACAAAACTCTTCTGCAAACAGATGCTGCCGTCCGGCTTCGGATACCGCAGCTGTTCGGTGGAGAACACGCAGGGCACGCTGTAATGGCGGGTCACAGTGCGGGAGAAGCCGTAGTCGCGGCGCAACGTGGAGCGCACTTTCGACGCCAGCGGGTCATTGAACGTACGGTTCAAGTCACACACCTGAATCAGCGTCGGGTCGATCTGCCCGCCCGCGCCGCCGGTGGTGATGATCTGGATCTTGCGCCGCTTGCACCAGGCAATCAGCGCCGCCTTGGCGTTCACGCTGTCGATGCAGTCGATCACGCAATCGATGTTGGGCGTGATGTACTCGGCCATGGTCTCGCGGGTGACGAAATCCGCCACCGCATGCACGGTGCAGTCGGGGTTGATGCCCTTCAGGCGCTCGGCCATGACCTCGACCTTGGGTTTGCCCACGGTGCTGTCCAGCGCGTGCAACTGGCGATTGCTGTTGCTGACGCAAACGTCGTCCAGGTCAAACAGCGAAATCTCGCCCACGCCGCAGCGGGCGATGGCTTCCGCCGCCCACGAGCCCACACCGCCCACGCCGACGATGGCCACATGGGCCGCCTTCAGGCGCTCCAGGCCTTCAATGCCATACAAGCGGGCGACGCCGGCAAACCGTGGATCTTCTGTACTCATGACCATTACCCCAAAAACCGGCGCGCATTATAGGGCGTTGCCGCGACAAGTTCGACGCATCCAGCTACAAGTAAAGAACTTAGGTCAACTTTCGCTGCCCAATGTCCGGTTTTTCTCGGCTTGCTGTACGGTCAGTGAAAGGCCGGTGTAGGATGCGCGCCGTTCGGCGTAGGCCGACACCTCTTTTCGTTCCACACCTTTTGGAACCCGAAATAGCCATGTCATCGCGTAAATTTGGACTCAACCTGGTGGTGGTGCTGGCAATTGCCGCGCTGTTCACCGGCTTCTGGGCGCTGATCAACCGCCCGGTCACTGCCCCTAACTGGCCTGAACAGATCTCCGGTTTTTCCTACTCGCCGTTCCAACAAGGCCAGTTCCCGCAGAAAGACCAGTATCCGACTGACGATCAAATGCGTCAGGACCTTGCGATCATGAGCAAGCTGACGGACAACATCCGCACCTACTCGGTCGACGGCACCCTGGGGGATATCCCCAAGCTGGCGGAAGAGTTCGGCCTGCGGGTGACCCTGGGGATCTGGATCAGCCCGGACCTGGAGCGCAACGAGCGTGAAATCCAGCGTGCCATCGAAATCGCCAACAGCTCCCGCAGCGTCGTGCGGGTAGTGGTGGGTAACGAAGCGCTGTTCCGTGAGGAAATCACCCCGGAAGCACTGATCGTGCTGCTGGACCGGGTGCGCGCGGCCGTGAAAGTGCCGGTGACGACTTCGGAGCAATGGCACATCTGGGAAAAGAACCCGCAACTGGCCAAGCACGTCGACCTGATCGCCGCGCACATCCTGCCGTTCTGGGAATTTATTCCGATGGACAAGGCCGGCCAGTACGTACTCGACCGCGCCCGGGACCTGAAGAAACTGTTCCCGAAAAAGCCGCTGCTGCTGTCGGAGGTTGGCTGGCCGAGTAACGGTCGCATGCGCGGTGGCAATGAAACGTCCCCGGCCGACCAGGCGATTTACCTGCGCACACTGGTGAACAAGCTCAATCGCCAGGGCTACAACTACTTCGTGATCGAGGCCTTCGATCAGCCGTGGAAGGTCAGCGATGAAGGCTCGGCCGGCGCCTACTGGGGCGTGTTCAACGCCGCACGCCAGCAGAAATTCAACTTTGAAGGGCCGGTGGTGGCGATTCCGCAATGGCGGGTGCTGGCCATCGGTTCGGTCGTGCTGGCACTGCTGTCCCTGACCTTGCTGATGATCGACGGCTCGGCCCTGCGCCAGCGTGGCCGGACCTTCCTGACCTTCATCGCGTTCCTGTGCGGTTCGGTGCTGGTGTGGATTGGTTACGACTACAGCCAGCAATACAGCACCTGGTTCAGCGTGACGGTCGGCATTTTGCTGGCCCTAGGCGCCCTGGGCGTGTTTATCGTGTTGCTGACCGAGGCCCACGAACTGGCGGAAGCGGTCTGGACCCACAAACGCCGGCGTGAATTCCTGCCGGTTGAAGGGGATTCGGACTACCGCCCGAAAGTCTCGATCCATGTGCCGTGCTACAACGAGCCGCCGGAGATGGTCAAACAGACCCTCGACGCCTTGGCGGCCCTCGACTATCCGGACTACGAAGTCCTGATCATCGACAACAACACCAAGGACCCGGCCGTGTGGGAGCCCGTGCGCGACTACTGCGAAACCCTGGGCCCGCGCTTCAAGTTCTTCCACGTCTCGCCCCTGGCCGGTTTCAAGGGCGGCGCGCTGAACTACCTGATCCCGCATACCGCCAAGGATGCCGAAGTCATCGCCGTGATCGACTCCGATTACTGCGTATCGCCGAACTGGCTCAAGCACATGGTGCCGCACTTCGCCGACCCGAAAATTGCCGTGGTGCAGTCGCCACAGGATTATCGCGACCAGAACGAAAGCACCTTCAAGAAGCTCTGCTACGCAGAATACAAAGGCTTCTTCCATATCGGCATGGTCACCCGCAACGACCGTGACGCGATCATCCAGCACGGCACCATGACCATGACCCGTCGCTCGGTCCTGGAAGAACTGGGCTGGGCCGACTGGTGCATCTGCGAAGACGCCGAACTGGGCCTGCGGGTCTTCGAAAAAGGCCTGTCGGCGGCGTACTACCACGACAGCTACGGCAAGGGCCTGATGCCCGATACCTTTATCGACTTCAAGAAACAGCGTTTCCGCTGGGCCTATGGGGCGATTCAGATCATCAAGCGTCACACCGCAAGCCTGTTGCGCGGCAAGGACACCGAGCTGACCCGTGGCCAGCGCTACCACTTCCTCGCGGGCTGGTTGCCGTGGGTGGCCGACGGCATGAACATCTTCTTCACCGTGGGCGCCCTGTTGTGGTCCGCGGCGATGATTATCGTGCCGACGCGGGTTGACCCGCCGCTGCTGATTTTCGCGATCCCGCCCCTGGCGTTGTTCGTGTTCAAGGTGGGCAAGATCATCTTCCTCTACCGTCGTGCGGTGGGTGTGAACCTGAAAGATGCGTTCTGCGCGGCGCTGGCCGGGTTGGCGTTGTCCCACACCATCGCCAAGGCGGTGCTGTACGGCTTCTTCACCACCAGCATTCCGTTCTTTCGTACACCGAAGAACGCTGATAACCACGGCTTCTGGGTCGCGATTTCCGAAGCCCGGGAAGAGATGTTCATCATGCTGCTGTTGTGGGGCGCCGCACTGGGGATTTACCTTGTGCAGGGCCTGCCGAGCAATGACATGCGCTTCTGGGTGGTGATGTTGCTGGTGCAGTCGCTGCCGTATGTGGCGGCGCTGATCATGGCGTTCCTGTCGTCGCTGCCGAAACCGGCGCCGGCGCAAGAGCCCGTAACCGCAGCTTAAAATCCTGCGCAATGCACTAAACGGCGGCCTCTGGCCGCCGTTTTGCTATAAGATAACGGCCATTTTGCGCGCCCTGCACTGGAGTTTTTACATGACGGCCCACGCCGACCTTTCGCCGACCCTCCAACTCGCTATCGACCTGATCCGTCGCCCGTCGGTGACGCCAATCGACGCCGATTGCCAGAAGCTGATGATGCAGCGCCTGGGCGACGCCGGTTTTGCGCTTGAGCCGATGCGCATCGAGGATGTGGATAACTTCTGGGCCACCCATGGCAAACACGAAGGCCCGGTCTTGTGCTTCGCCGGCCACACCGACGTGGTGCCGACCGGCCCGGTCAAGGCCTGGCAGAACGACCCGTTCGACGCGTTGATCGACGAAAACGGCATGCTCTGCGGCCGTGGCGCAGCAGACATGAAAGGCAGCCTGGCGGCGATGCTGGTCGCCTCCGAGCGCTTCGTCACCGACTACCCCGACCACAAGGGTTCGGTGGCTTTCCTGATCACCAGCGATGAAGAAGGCCCGGCGCACCACGGCACCAAAGCCGTGATCGAACGCCTGGCGGCCCGCAAGGAGCGCCTGGACTGGTGCATCGTCGGCGAACCGTCGAGCACCACCCTGGTGGGCGATGTGGTCAAGAATGGCCGTCGCGGCTCCCTCGGCGCCACCCTGACCGTGCGCGGCGTGCAAGGCCACGTGGCCTACCCGCACCTGGCAAAGAACCCGATCCACCTGGCCGCACCGGCCCTGGCCGAACTGGCCGCCGAGCACTGGGACGATGGCAACACCTTCTTCCCGCCCACCAGCTTCCAGATCTCCAACCTCAACTCCGGCACCGGCGCCACCAACGTGATTCCGGGTGACCTGACGGCGGTGTTCAACTTCCGCTTTTCCACCGAGTCCACCGTCGAAGGCCTGCAACAGCGGGTTGCGGCGATTCTCGACAAGCATGGCCTGGACTGGCATGTGGAGTGGGCGCTGTCGGGCCTGCCGTTCCTCACCGAACCGGGCGCGTTGCTGGATGCCGTTTCCGCCAGCATCAAGGCTGTCACCGGCCGCGAGACCAAGGCGTCCACCAGCGGCGGCACCTCCGACGGGCGCTTCATTGCCACCCTCGGCACTCAGGTTGTGGAGCTGGGCCCGGTCAACGCGACGATCCATCAGGTCAACGAGCGCATCCTCGCCAGCGACCTCGATGTGTTGACCGAAATCTACTACCAGACCCTGATCAAGTTGCTCGCCTGATGCTTGCTTGCCCCATTTGCAGTGCACCGCTCCACGACGTGGACAACGGCGTGGCCTGCCCGGTCGGGCATCGTTTCGACCGCGCGCGCCAGGGTTACCTGAACCTGTTGCCGGTGCAGCACAAGAACAGCCGCGACCCGGGCGACAACCTGGCGATGGTTGAAGCGCGCCGCGACTTCCTCAACGCCGGGCATTACGCCCCGGTGGCCAGGCGCCTGGCCGAACTGGCCGCTGAGCGCAAACCCCAGCGCTGGCTGGACATCGGTTGTGGCGAGGGTTACTACACCGCGCAAATCGCCGATACCCTGCTGCGCGCCGATGGCTATGCGCTGGATATTTCCAAGGAAGCGGTCAAGCGCGCCTGCAAGCGCAACCCCACCGTGACCTGGCTGATCGCCAGTATGGCCCGGGTGCCACTGGCCGATGCCAGCTGCCAGTTCCTCGCCAGCGTCTTCAGCCCGCTGGACTGGCTGGAGGCCAAGCGCCTGCTCAGCCCGGGCGGCGGCTTGATGAAGGTTGGCCCCACCAGCGGCCACCTGATGGAACTGCGCGAGCGTTTGTACGACGAAGTGCGCGAGTACACCGACGACAAACACCTGGCACTGGTGCCGGACGGCATGAGCCTGCAACACAGCGAAACCCTGGAGTTCACGCTCAGCCTGGCCGACCCCAAGGATCGCGCCAACCTGCTGGCCATGACGCCCCACGGCTGGCGCGCCAGTGCCGAGCGCCGGGCCCAGGTGATCGAAGCCGCCGAACCGCTGCTGGTCACTGTGTCGATGCGCTACGACTATTTCGTGCTTCAATAACCCATTATTTTGTGGGCCTCTCGGGGCCTGCGCTGAATCCGCGAATGGATTTTCAAAATCCCGCAATGAGGAACATCCATGCGCCAACCTGATATCGAGATTTACCTCAAGGACGCCGACGTCGACCACAAGGCCATCGCCGCCTGGTTGGGCGCCGCCCTGGGCCCGTGCACCGACTGGGTCCAGCGCGGCCAGACCTACAAGTGCACCGCCGGCAGCGTGCCGGTCACCTGGTTGCCGAAAGCCGTAGGCAAATGGAACAGCCTGTACCTGGAAAGTGACCAGACTCCGTGGGAAGACGACATCGCCTGCGCCCGGGCGGCCTTTGCCGCGCTGAACGTCGAAGTGCGTTGCGCCCCGGGCAGCTGGGTTGAGGAAGAAGGTGAAGAAAGCGCGGATACCTGGATTCGTATCAGCGAAGACGGTGAAGAGCAGATCACCTGGAAAACGGCATAAAGCCAGGCTGACAAGGCCTCACTGTGCAAACCCAATCAAATGTGGGAGCTGGCTTGCCTGCGATGGGCCCACCTCGGTCATTCAGCCAAACCGCGGCGATGCTATCGCGGGCAAGCCCGGCTCCCACATTCGACCGGGTTCCCAGATTTAAAGGTGTGTTGTGCCTGCCGGGTTACAGCCCAACCACATCCTCAGCCTGCAAGCCCTTCTCGCCTGTCACCACGGCGTATTCCACCTGCTGGCCTTCAGCCAATGAACGATGCCCTTCACCGCGAATGGCGCGGTAGTGCACAAACACGTCCTTGCCATCTTCCCGCTGGATAAAGCCGTAGCCCTTGGCGTCGTTGAACCACTTCACATTGCCGGTTTCGCGCGTTGCCATCTGTTTTGCTCCCACATGCTTTTTATAAGTACGTTTATTGTTGAGTCGTCGCAGTTGAACTGCCGAGTATAAGACAGGCTCAAAAAGCTTCAACTCAAGATTACTTCGCCGCTTTTTTGCCGATTTTCGGTGAATACGGCACACTAGCGGCCCGAGCATCTGCTCGGTTTTTCCCACTCAAAGCAGAAGCCGTATGACCCGCTCTCCGTTTCGCCGTCTGGTATTTGGCACCTTGCGCCGGCTGCTGTACCTCTGGGTTCGCTCAGAGACGATCAACCAGTCGTCCCTTACCCTGAACCTCGACCGCAGTCGTCCGGTGTTTTACGTCCTGCAATCCCCATCCCTCACCGAATTGGCAGTGGTTGATACCGAATGTACCAAGGCCGGCCTGCCGCGCCCGGTGCTGCCAGTATCGGTTGGCCCGTTGATGGAGCCTGCGGCCTTCTTCTACCTGACGCCCGACCCAGACTGGCTCGGCCGCCAGGACAAGCGTGGCGCACCGCCCACCCTGACCCGCCTGGTGGACGTACTCACCGAACACGCCGAAGAGAATGCACAGATCATTCCAGTCAGCGTGTTCTGGGGCCAGTCGCCCGACAGCGAATCCAGCCCGTGGAAACTGTTGTTCGCCGACAGCTGGGCCGTGACCGGCCGCCTGCGCCGGCTGCTGAGCATCCTGATCCTGGGCCGCAAGACCCGGGTGCAATTCTCCGCGCCCATCAACCTGCGTGAATTGATCGAGCACAATAAAGGCCACGAACGCACCGTGCGCATGGCCCAACGTATCCTGCGGGTGCACTTTCGCAACCTGAAAACCGCAGTGATCGGCCCCGATCTGTCCCACCGGCGCAACCTGGTGAAAGGCCTGGTCAACATGCCGCTGGTGCGCCAGGCGATTCTCGATGAAGCCGAACGCGAGAAAATCTCTCCGGAAAAAGCCAAGGCCCAGGCCCTGCGCTACGGCAACGAGATCGCCTCGGACTACACCTACACCGCCATCCGCTTCCTGGAAGTGGTGCTGAGCTGGTTCTGGAACAAGATTTACGACGGCATCAAGGTCAACAACATCGAAGGTGTGCAAAAGGTCGCCCAGGGTTACGAAGTGATCTATGTGCCGTGCCATCGCAGCCACATCGACTACCTGCTGCTGTCCTACCTGCTGTTCAAGAACGGCCTGACCCCGCCGCACATCGCCGCCGGGATCAACCTGAACATGCCGGTGATCGGCAGCCTGCTGCGCCGTGGCGGGGCGTTTTTCATGCGCCGCACCTTCAAGGGCAACCCGCTGTACACCTCGGTGTTCAACGAATACCTGCACACCCTGTTCACCAAGGGTTTCCCGGTGGAGTACTTCGTCGAAGGCGGACGTTCACGCACCGGGCGCATGCTGCAACCGAAGACCGGGATGCTGGCGATTACCCTGCGCAGCTTTCTGCGCTCCTCGCGCATGCCCATCGTGTTTGTGCCGGTGTATATCGGCTACGAACGCGTGCTGGAAGGCCGCACTTACCTCGGCGAACTGCGCGGCGCGAGCAAGAAGAAAGAGTCGATTTTCGATATTTTCAAAGTGGTCGGCGCCCTCAAGCAGCGCTTTGGCCAGGTGGCCGTGAACTTCGGCGAACCGATCAAGCTGGCTGAATTCCTCGACAGCGAGCAGCCGGACTGGCGCTCCCAGGAACTGGGCCCGAACTACAAACCGGCCTGGCTCAACGAAACCACCAACCGCCTCGGCGAGCGCGTGGCGCAACACCTGAACGAAGCCGCAGCGATCAACCCGGTGAACCTGGTGGCCCTGGCACTGCTGTCCACCACGCGCCTGGCTTTGGACGAGCAAGCGATGGCACGCCAGCTTGATCTGTACCTGGCCTTGCTGCGCAAGGTGCCCTACTCGCCCCACACCACCCTGCCCGAAGGTGACGGCCTGGCGCTGATCAAGCACGTCAAGGACATGGACCTGCTGTCGGAACAGAGTGACGCGCTGGGCAAAATCCTTTATCTGGACGAGCAGAACGCCGTCCTGATGACCTACTACCGCAACAACGTGCTGCACATCTTCGCCCTGCCGGCGCTGCTGGCGAGTTTCTTCCAGAGCAGCTCGCGGATGAGCCGCGAACAGATCCTGCGCTACACCCGCGCGCTCTACCCGTACCTGCAATCGGAGCTGTTTATCCGCTGGCCCCTGGACGAGCTGGACGTGGTGGTCGACCAGTGGCTGGAAGCCTTCGTCGAACAAGGCCTGCTGCGTTTTGAAAACGAGGTGTACCTGCGCCCGGCCCCGAGTTCACGGCACTTTGTGCTGTTGACGCTGCTGTCCAAGAGCATCGCCCAGACCCTGCAACGCTTCTACATGGCGATCTCGCTGCTGCTCAACAGCGGCCAGAACAGCATCAGCGCCGAAGAACTGGAAGACCTGTGCACCGTCATGGCCCAGCGCCTGTCGATCCTGCACGGCCTGAATGCCCCGGAGTTCTTCGACAAGAGCCTTTTCCGACATTTTATCCAGACCCTGCTGGAGCAAGATGTGCTGCGCCGCGACGAGGCCGGCAAGCTGAGCTATCACCCCCTGCTGGGTGAGTTGGCGGAAGGCGCGGCCAAGCGCGTGTTGCCGGCGGAGATTCGCCTGTCGATTCGCCAGGTGGCCCTGCATCGCAGTGAAGAGGCGGCAGACAAGCCCGTCGCACCCGAAGAAACACACTAGAGTGACCAAGGCGCCAGGGTGTTTCTGGCGCCGTTGACAAGGAGCTGCACCATGAAAAAAATCATCCTCCTGGGCCTGACCGCCCTGCTGGGAGCCTGCCAGACTATGAGCCCCGCGCCCAAAGCCAGCCTCGATGGCGAAGTGTTCTACCTGCAACGCATCGCCCTGCCGCCCGCCGCCACCTTGAGCGTGACCTTGCAAGACGTGTCCTTGATGGACGCCCCGGCCGTGACCCTGGCCGAGCAGAAAGGCCCGGTGAAAGGCCAGGTGCCGCTGCCGTTTCATTTGAGCTATGACCCGGCCCAGGTCAAACCCGGCCACAGTTACTCGGTGAGCGCTCGCATCGAACTGGATGGCAAGCTACTGTTTATTACCACCGAACGGCACGCTGTGCAGTTGAACGGCCAGGATCCACAACCGCTGCGCCTGCGGGTCGATGCGGTTGCACACTGATTAAAAAATCGAACATAAGGAAGCGCCCATGCTCCGTAACTCCCTTCGCCTCACTGCCCTGTGTGCCGGCCTGCTGCTCGGCGCCAACGCCATGGCCTTGTCCCTTGGCAGCCTGTCCCAGGGCGACGCCACCGGCGGCCTCAAGGACGCACTGACCCAAGGTGCGCAGATTGCCGTCAAACAACTGGGGGTGCCCGGTGGTTTCAGCAACAACCCCGAAGTGAAGATCGGCCTGCCGGGCAAATTGGGCAAAGTCGCCGACAAGCTGAAAATGTTCGGCATGGGTGACCAGGTCAACCAGCTTGAAGCCAGCATGAACAAGGCGGCCGAGTCTGCCGTAACCCAGGCCCAGCCGATCCTGGTCAATGCGGTGAAGAACATGAGCGTGACCGACGCCAAGGGCATCCTCACCGGCGGCCAGGACTCGGCCACCCAGTACCTGAACAAAAGCAGCCGTGACGAAATCCGGGCCAAGTTCCTGCCAATCGTCAAGGCCGCCACTGACAAGGTCGGCGTGGCCCAGCAGTACAATGCGCTCGCGGGCAAGGCCGCCAGCTTTGGCGCCATTGATGCCAAGAGCGCCAATGTCGAAAGCTACGTGACCGAGCAGGCACTGGACGGGTTGTTCAAGATGATCGCCCAGCAGGAAGAAACCATTCGCAAGAACCCGGCGGCGGCGGCCACCAGTTTGGCCAAGAAGGTCTTCGGGGCGTTGTAGACCCTACCCCGCAACTAAAAACGCCCTGAACCATTCAGGGCGTTTTTTTAGTACCAGATCTTGCGAGGCAAACTGCTCACATTGGTATTGCTGTTGCTATTGGCATTGGCATTGGCGTTGCTGTTTTCGTTACTGATATTGATGTGGATGTCGGGCTGGCGATTGCCATTGAACTGGCCAAATCCCTGCCCCATTCCAAATACCGCCCCCATCAGTTGAAACGGCAACGCCAGTATCGGTATAAACATATGCACTCCTCAATATTCATCGTCAAAAGCCCCCTCTGAGTGGCAAGGCCGCCCGGATGGTTCCCGCTGCATCAGCGGTTATCGATCGAACGTAAAGAGTGCGGACAAAGGCCTGTAAGGCTGATGCCCCTCAATCACCGAGGCCTGCTGATAAGGCTTGGGCTGGGGAGGCAAGACAGGTCCCGTGGTTGGCCGGGAGGGATGACCGTGATTAAAGCCGGGCCGTCCATGACCAGGCTTCTGCGGTCGTGCCATATCAGCTTCTTTATTGCTGGCAGGAAATAAATTGCCCAACAGCGTCCCCAAGACCGCGCCTTTAAAAGCCGCCAGGGCAGACAAAATAAACATATGACACTCCATGAACTCAGTATTGAGGTGCCAGCACGACAGCCGTGCTGACATCCTCGCCTGTCAATCAGGCAAATCTGAGTGGAGTGACGCCTGCAAACGTTCCCAATGGGCGGGAACCGTTTGCATCCACATGTTAAGCGGCGTCCTTCCTGACCCTGAACCACGCCGCATACAACGCTGGCAGGAACAACAGCGTCAACGCCGTCGCCACAATCAACCCGCCCATGATCGCCACGGCCATCGGCCCGAAGAACACGCTGCGTGACAACGGGATCATCGCCAGTACCGCCGCCAGCGCGGTCAGCACGATCGGCCTGAAGCGTCGCACCGTCGCCTCGATAATCGCTTGCCAGGGCGCCAGGCCGGCCTTGATGTCCTGTTCGATCTGGTCCACCAGGATCACCGAGTTGCGCATGATCATCCCAGACAACGCGATGGTCCCCAGCATTGCCACAAAACCAAAGGGCTGACGGAACACCAGCAGGAACAGCGTCACCCCGATCAACCCCAGAGGCGCTGTAAGAAAGACCATCGCCGTGCGTGAGAAACTGCGCAGTTGCAACATCAGCAAGGTCAGCACCACCACGATAAACAGTGGCACGCCGGCCTTGACCGAGTTCTGCCCGCGGGCGGAATCCTCGACCGTACCGCCGACCTCCAACAGGTAACCGTCCGGCAGTTCAGCGCGCACGCCTTCCAGTGTCGGCAGGATCTGCTGCACCAGGGTTGCCGGCTGTTCCTTGCCGTAGATATCGGCGCGGATGGTCACGGTCGGCAGGCGATTGCGGTGCCAGATAATGCCTTCTTCAAAGCCATATTCCAGGGTCGCGATCTGCGACAGCGCCACGCTTTTGCCGTTGTCGGTCGGCACTGCCAGGCTTGGCAGCAACGACAGCTCGGTACGCTCGTGAACGGTGCCGCGCAGCAGGATTTCGATCAACTCGTTGTCCTCCCGGTACTGGCTGACGCTGGAACCGGTGAGGGAGCTCTGAAGGAATTTAGACAGGTTGGCAGTGCTCACGCCGAGGGCGCGAGCACGGTCCTGGTCAACGTTGAGGTAGACGATCTTGCTCGGTTCTTCCCAATCCAGGTGCACGTTGACCACGTGGGTATTTTCGCGAACCTTGGCCGCCACTTTCCGCGCCAGGGCCCGGACTTCTTCGATGTGTTCGCCCGTCACCCGGAACTGCACGGGGTAGCCAACGGGCGGACCGTTCTCAAGACGCGTGACCCGCGAGCGCAGGTCCGGGAACTGTTCGTTGAGGGTCTCGATCAGCCAGGTGCGCAGGCTTTCGCGCTCCTCGATGGTCTTGGCCAACACCACAAACTGGGCAAAGCTGGCGGCGGGCAATTGCTGGTCCAGCGGCAGGTAGAAACGTGGCGAGCCTGTGCCCACGTACGCCACGTAGTTTTCAATCCCCGCATGTTCCTTGAGCAGCGCTTCCAGGCGCTTGACCTGGTCCGCCGTGTTGCTCAAAGACGCGCCCTCAGCCAGTTTCAGGTCGACCATCAATTCCAGCCGCCCGGAAGCCGGGAAGAACTGCTGGGGCACAAAGCGGAACAGCGCCACCGAGCCGATAAACAGCAGCAGGGTCAGGACGATTACCGTCTTGCGCCGACGCACGCACCATTCCACCAGGCGTCTTACGCGCTGATAGAACGGTGTTCCGTAGGGATCCGGCCCATCGGCGCCATGCTTGGCCGCATGAATCTTCGCCAGGTCCGGCAGGAGCTTTTCCCCCAGGTACGGCACGAACACCACTGCCGCGACCCACGAGGCCAGCAGCGCGATGGTCACCACCTGGAAGATCGAGCGGGTGTATTCACCGGTGCTCGATTGCGCCGTGGCAATCGGCAGGAAGCCCGCCGCCGTAATCAGTGTGCCCGTGAGCATCGGGAAGGCCGTGCTGGTCCAGGCGAAACTGGCGGCCTTGAGCCGGTCGTAACCCTGCTCCATTTTGATCGCCATCATTTCCACGGCGATGATCGCATCATCCACCAGCAGGCCCAGTGCGAGCACCAACGCGCCGAGGGAGATTTTGTGCAGGCCGATGCCGAGGTAATACATGGTGGCAAAGGTCATGGCCAACACCAGCGGAATCGCCAGGGCCACCACCATGCCGGTGCGCACACCCAGGGAGAAGAAGCTCACCAGCAACACAATCGCCAGGGCCTCCGCCAGCACCTGGACGAATTCGCCCACACTGGTTTTCACTGCTGCCGGTTGGTCCGACACCTTGCGCAGCTCCATACCGGCAGGCAGGTTCTTCTGCAGGCGTGCGAATTCGCTTTCCAGGGCCTTGCCCAGCACCAGAATGTCGCCGCCATCGCGCATGGCCACGGCCAGCCCAATGGCATCGTCGCCCATGTAGCGCATGCGCGGTGCCGGCGGGTCGTTGAAGCCGCGGTGAATCTCGGCCACGTCGCCGATACGGAACGTGCGATCACCGACGCGGATCGGGAAGTCGCGGATTTCGTTAACGGTCTTGAAGTTGCCGGACACCCTTAACTGCACACGCTCGCTCGGGGTTTCAAAGAAGCCGGCGGTCGATACCGCGTTTTGTTCCTGCAATGCCTGTTGCACCGCGGCCAGCGGCAAGCCGAGGGTGGCGAGCTTGAGGTTGGACAGCTCGATCCAGATCTTCTCGTCCTGCAAACCCAGCAGTTCGACCTTGCCCACATCCGGCACCCGTTGCAGCTGAATCTGGATGCGGTCGGCGTAGTCCTTGAGCACAGCGTAGTCAAAGCCGTCGCCGGTCAACGCGTAGATATTGCCGAAGGTGGTGCCGAATTCATCGTTGAAAAACGGGCCCTGGATATCCGGCGGCAAGGTCTGGCGAATATCGCTGATCTTCTTGCGCACCTGGTACCAGAGGTCCGGGATCTGCGCGGAATGCATGGAGTCCCGGGCCATGAAGGTGACCTGGGATTCGCCGGGGCGCGAGAAGGACACGATGCGCTCGTAGTCGCCGGTCTCCATCAGTTTCTTTTCAATGCGCTCGGTGACCTGGCGCGAGACTTCCTGGGCAGTAGCACCCGGCCAGTTGGTCTTGATCACCATGGCCTTGAAGGTGAACGGCGGGTCTTCGCTTTGTCCCAGCTTGGTGTAGGACAAGGTACCTACCACTGCCAGCAGGATCATCAGGAACAGTACGATCTGGCGATTACGCAACGCCCATTCGGAAAGATTGAAACCCATCGGGGACTACTCCTTGGCCGCCAGGCTTACCACTCGGTTGGCGCGATCCACCGGGCGCACTTGCTGGCCCTCATGGAGTACATGCACACCGGCCGCAATCACCCAGTCGGTGGGGTTCAAGCCTTCCAGCACCGGCACGGTTTTCTCGCCAAAGGCACCGATCCGCACCGATGTGCGCTTGAGGGTGTTGTCGGGCTGCACCACCCAGACGTAGGACGCACCGTTCTCCGCGCTCAGGGCAGACAGCGGCACCGCCAGGGGAATCACGCCGTCAGCCTGTATGAAGACGCGAGCGCTCTGCCCCAGCTCCGCCGGCACCTTGCCGCCGGTGAAGGCGACGCGGGCGGCAAAGGTCCGCGACTTTGGATCGGCGGCGGGCGACAGCTCGCGGATGCGACCGTTAAAGCGCTGGTCAGGCTGACTCCACAGTTCCACGGACACCGGCTGGCCAATCTTGAAGCGCCCGAAGCTTTGCTCCGGCAGGCTGATCAGCACCTCCCGCTCGCCGTCGGTGGCCAGGGTGAATACGGTCTGGCCGGCCGACACCACCTGGCCCACTTCCACCGCACGCTTGGCGACCACGCCATCCTGGGGCGCGCGCAGCACGGCGTAGCCGGCCTGGTTATTGGCCACGTCGAATTCGGCCTTGATCTGCTTGAGGCGGGCTTCACCGGAACGGTAGAGGTTTTCGGAATTGTCGTACTGGGAACGGCTGACCATCTGACGGTCCATCAGGGTCTTGTAGCGATCACGCTCGGCGCGCACCAGGCTCAGGTTGGCTTCGGCGGCAGCGACCTGGGCGCGGGTAGCTTCCAGTTGCAGGCGCACGTCCTGGGGATCGAGTTCTGCCAGGGGCTGGTTGGCCTTGACGCGCTCGCCCTCCTCGACCAGCCGTCGGCTGACTTTGCCACCGATGCGAAAAGCCAGGTCGGGCTCATAACGGGCACGCACCTCGCCAGGGTAACTGTCTGAAGCCTGCGCCGAAGGCTCTGGCTGGACCACCATGGCCGGGCGGACGGTGGTTTGCGCCGCTTCTTCATGGCCACAGGCAGCCAACAGGAATAGCAAGCTGGCAGGCAACGCGAGTGGCAGGAAATAGCTGCGCATGCTGAAGGACCTTTCGCTAATGGTGCTAGGAATAATTATACTGGCCAGTATGTTATTAATACCAAACTCACCAGTCCAGTAATAAAGTGAAAATGTCCGACAATCCTGTAAACACCAATAGCCCCGGGCGTCCCAAGGACATGGCAAAACGCCAGGCGATCCTCGATGCGGCGAAAATCCTGTTTTTGAGTAATGGGTATGCCAGCACCAGCATGGATGCGGTGGCCGTGGAGGCCGGCGTGTCGAAACTGACCGTGTACAGCCATTTCACCGACAAGGAGACGCTGTTTTCGGCGGCGGTGGTTGCCAAGTGCGAAGAGCAGTTACCGGTGATGTATTTCGAGTTGCCGGAGGGCGTGCCGGTGGAGAAGGTGCTGCTCAATATCGCTCGCGGGTTTCATGTGCTGATCAATAGCGAGGAGTCGGTGAACCTGCATCGGTTGATGATGACCTCCGGGAGTCAGGATCCGAAGTTGTCGCAGATCTTTTTCGAGGCGGGGCCGATGCGTATGTTGCAGGGGATGGAGCGGCTGCTGAGCAAGATCGACCAGAGTGGCGCGCTGAGTATTCCCAAGCCGCTCACTGCCGCTGAGCACTTTTTTTGCTTGCTCAAGGGGACGGCGAATTTTTGCTTGTTGTATGGGTGCGGCGGGCAGTTGAGTGCCGAGGCGGCTGAGGAGCACGTGCAGGAGGTGGTTGGGTTGTTTATGCGGGCTTATCGGGCTTGATGTACATATCCGTTACTTCGGTAACGACTACTATTGGTTCCGCTCTTACAGCGGGTCACTTTTGGAAAAGAGCCCCAAAAGTAACCAAAAGGGCTCTTGCCCCACCACTCGGCACCTCGCCTAGGCTCGGTGTGCCCTCACTCCGGCTTTGGACCGTGGGCCGCCGCGATGGGCCATCCTTGGCCCAGCGCGGCTAACCCGGCGTCCTGCCGGGTTACCCACGCTCCAAAGCCTGCGTTCGGCCAGCGTGGTTTAACGGGGCGCCTAAGATCAAGATCAAAAGCAGATCAACAGCACAGCGGCCTACAGGCCGGCTTGAGTGGTGTGAAGCAAAGGCAAAATCAAAATCTACAGCGGGCACGGTCAAATGTGGGAGCTGGCTTGCCTGCGATGGCATCAACTGGGTGTACCTGAAAAACCGAGGTGTCTGCATCGCAGCGATGCGGCGACCCGACAAGCCAGCTCCCACAGAAAAGCAGAGCCGCAGCAGTTTCAGATTTGGTTTTCGCTTTGGCTTTGGCTTTGGCTTTGGCTTTTGATCTGGCTTCTACCACTCAAGCCGGCCTGTAGGCCGCTGTGCTCTTGCTTTTGATCTTGATCTGGCTCTGACTGCCCCAATAAGCCCGAGGCCGAACGCAGGGATTGAGGAGCGGGTAAACCGGCAGGACGCCGGTTTAGCCGCGACGGGGCAGGGACGCCCCGTCGCGGCGGCCCGCGGAGCAATGCCGGAGTGAGGGAACGCCGAGCCCTAGCGAGGCGCCGACAGGCGGGGCAGAGCCCTTTGCTTACTTTGGGGCTTTTCCAAAGTGAGTCGCTGTAAGAGCGAAACCATAAGCAGCCGTTACCTAAATAACGGATATGTACACCAAAAGCCCCTCAGGACTTCAGCGCCTTCTTAGGATAAATGTCATACCGACTGGACTTCCCATCCAACGCATGACTCGGCTTCACCCCCTCAATACAAGGCGCCTTACGCGGCCGCTTCACCACCACCCGATGACTGGCCAAAGCCAACGCAGCAGCAAGCAACGCCGGCGCGTCGGGATCATCCCCCACCAAAGGCCGAAACAACCGCATCTCCTTCTTCACCAACGCGGTCTTCTCCCGATGCGGAAACATCGGATCCAGATAGATCACCTGCGGCGGCTCCCCCTCCCAATCGCGCATCACCTCGATGGAATTGCCCTTGAGCAACTTCATCCGCGCCACAATCGGCGCCACTTCAAAATCCTCAGACCCACGCGCCAACCCATCTTCCAGCAAAGCGCCAATCAACGGCTGCCGCTCAATCAGGCTCATCTCGCAACCCAGGCTGGCCAGCACGAAAGCATCCTTGCCCAACCCCGCCGTAGCGTCCAACACCCGCGGCCGCACGCCCTGGGCCACGCCCACCGCCTTGGCAATCATCTGCCCGCTGCCGCCACCGTACAAACGCCGATGCGCCGCGCCACCTTCCACAAAATCCACCCGCACCGGCCCAGGTGCGTCAGGCCCCAACTGCTGCAGTTGCAGACCCTGCTCACCCACCTGCAAGGCAAAGTCCGCCTCATCCAGCTGCAAAGGCAACCCAAGCTGATCGGCCCACTGCCGGGCACGGGCCTGAAAACCTTCAGCCAAAGCCTCGACCCGAATGCGGCTGGCCGCTGGTTGTTCGCTCATCGCTGACTACGCTCAAAAATATTAAGGATCGGCAAAAAGCGGCCGATAAAAAAAAGGATCCGGCATTTTGCCAGAGCTGAGCGACGATCGAGAGAAATGTCAGACATTCCTTCGCTATTCACCGGTGTACTGCCGACCCACAACCACTTCGGCCTGCGCAATACCCAAGCGCTGGCCGGCGTCAGTCATGTGTGGCAGGACTTCTTCGCCCAGGCGTTGGCCGAACAGCTCGGTGACACGCCGGGCGCGCTCGCCAAGTCCCCGGCGAAACCTGTGGATCCCTCGGTTGAACCCAGCGAAGGCAGTGACCTGCTGTCGCAGATCGTCACCCAGCGCGCGTGCGACGTAAAAGACACCGAGATCGCCCCGCCCGAACCGCTGTTCCTGCCCATTGCCGAATTTGAACTGGAACTGCTGCCACCGGCACCGCCACCGTACCCGGCGGAAGAAGTGGTCGCCCAGCAGAAGCAGCAAAATTTCGAAAGCGGCTGGGTGCGCCCGATCGTCCTGACCGCCGGGCAACCGCTGCCCGAGCCCGGCCCGGCGCCGCAGCCACGGCCACTGCATTTGCCCATTGCCGAATTCGAGCTGGACCTGCTGCCACCACCGCCGCCGCCGTTCCCGGCAGAAGCGTTGGTTGAGCAACAAAAAGCCTTGGACTTCGACAGCCGCTGGGCTCGTCCATTGATCCTCCACAACCTGCGCCTGGCAGCCTGACCCTCAGCGACACACCCACCAACGCCCCATATCCATATGAAAGTGATTACGGTGGGCGGCGTTGTAATCAGGGCTCAACACCACGTTGAAATCCTTACAGGCGCCGTCGCGTACTTGCCGCAGGAAACGTGCCCCCTCGCCATCACCCGGCCAATCCTTGAGCA
Source organism: Pseudomonas sp. 1912-s (assembly GCF_029269205.1). Lineage (NCBI taxonomy): Bacteria > Pseudomonadati > Pseudomonadota > Gammaproteobacteria > Pseudomonadales > Pseudomonadaceae > Pseudomonas > Pseudomonas sp. 1912-s. The sequence continues at coordinate 122,980 of NZ_JARIXR010000017.1, forward strand.
CATTGAGGGTGCGCCCGTCCGCCAGGCGAAACCCAGCGATATCCAAGGCATTGGCCGACGCGTGCTCGCTGAGTCGCCCATTGGCGCGGTTGTAAATAGTGCGACAGGCAAAGCTCCCCAGGTGATCGACCCGTGTCACCGCCTGGCCAAATACCGCCTGGGCCGCCGGTTGCAGGCTGTGGCGCTCGAACAGGGCAAACGCCACGGCCAACGGGCAACTGGCGAGAAAACTGCTGCTTAGCCCGACGTCCGCGCCTTGCACGCGCAAGGTGTTGCGCAGCGGGCAGGCAGCGTCAGCGGGGCTGTCCGCCTGATGGGTAACGCGCAAACCGGAGGTTTTCAGCACCTGGTCACATAACGCAGGGTCATCCTGCAGACGCCCGAGTTTGAACCGGGTCAACAGGTTCGGGCTTGCGCGCACGTCCAGCGGCGCCCACGGGTTCCACTCATCCGGCAGCGGCACCCAGCCCCGCCACACGCCGAGAAGCAGGCCACCGGCTAACGCGAGCAGCACCCCCACCACCTTGAGAAACCGCACGCGGCCTTATCCCTTGAACAGTTGATTGGCCTGACTGAACGGCATCGAGCGCTCGGTGAAGGTAAACGTGCCCAATTCATGAACCTCCTGGGCGGCCCTGAAGAACTCCCCATAAGCCGCCAGAGCCATGGCCGAGCCGACGCTGATGCGCTTGACGCCCATCTCGCTCAACTGCGCCACGCTGAGTTTCAGCGCACCGGACATCAGGATATTCACGGGCTTGGGCGCTACCGCCTTCACCACCGCCAGCACTTCCTCAGCACTGCGCAGGGCCGGTGCATAGAGCACGTCGGCACCGGCTTCGGCGTAGGCCTGCAGGCGGCGGATGGTGTCGGGCAAATCCAGACGACCATGCAGAAGGTTTTCTGCGCGGGCAGTCAGGGTGAAGGGGAACGGCAAGCTGCGGGCAGCGGCGACGGCGGCTTCAACGCGCTCGACGGACAGATCAAACGGATAGATCGGGTCGACGGCAATGCCGGTGGCATCTTCGATGGAGCCACCCACAATCCCGGTGGCGGCGGCGCGCAGGATGGTTTCGGCGCAACCTTGCGGCGTGTCGCTGAAGCCGTTCTCCAGGTCGGCGGCGACAGGCAGCGAGGTTGCCTGGACGATCGCCCCCGCATTGCCCAGGGTGTCTTCAAGGGACAACGCACCTTCGGCATCCGGGCGGCCCAGGCTGAAGGCAAAGCCGGCGCTGGTGGTGGCCAGGGCTTCGAACCCCAGGCTGGCGAGCATCTTTGCGGAACCGGCATCCCACGGATTGGGCATCACGAAGGCACGGTCACGCTCATGCAAGGCCTTGAAGGTTTCGGCGCGAAGGGTTTGGGCATCCATGACTGACTCCTGTCGGGAAAAGGAGTCCTAGAGTAACCCCAGTTGCTCCGCTGCGGGTTCTCGATGCAGCGTGGGCAATGCCGGCAAGCCGGGCAACCGCGCCATCAACTGGTCGTGAAAGCGCAGGGCCAGTTGGGCGGCCAGGCGATTGTCGGAGGTGTGCAGAAAGATGTAGGGCGTACGGCCCTCTTCGATCCAGCCGGCGACCTTTTCGACCCAGGGCACCAGGAACGGGTCATTGGCTTCCAGCTCCGGATGGCCAATAAACCGTACTTGCGGAAACTGCGTCAGCGCCGCCGGACGAGGTGGCACCTTGGGCTTTTTCGATTGGGCGTGCAGCACGGCGGCCGAGGTGGACGTGCAACTGAACAGCGCCCGCGGGTCCAGGCAGATGCGCTCGACACCGCGATCACGCAGCAAACGGTTGAGGCTGCGCTCGGCATCGCCCTTGGCGAAGAAATCCAAGTGCCGCACTTCCACCGCCAACGGTCGCTCCAGCCCGTCGATAAACCCGGCCAACTCACCCAGGCGTTGCGGGGTAAAACTGGCTGGCAGTTGCAGCCACAATGGCGAAATGCGTTCGCCCAGCGGGCTCATCAACCCCAGAAAACTTTCCGCCGCCGGCAGTTGCTCAATCAAGTTGCCGCTGTGGCTGATGTCACCCGGAAACTTCGCGGTGAACCGAAAATGTTCGGGCATGATTTCAGCCCAGCGTTGCACGGTGGCGACGGAGGGACGGGCATAGAACGTGGTGTTGCCCTCAACGGCGTTGAAGACATGGGAATACAGGGCGAGGTAATCGCTGGAGCGGGCGTCGGCGGGATACAGGTATTCGCGCCAGGCGTTTTCACTCCAGGACGGGCAACCGAGGTAGTAAGGCAACTGCATCAGATATGGATATCGAGACCCAGCACTTCCATATCCCATTCGACAAAGCCGGCGGTGGTCAGGTAGCTGGCCAGGGCAGTGGCGACGTTTTTGCTCATGGAGCGGGGGAAGACCATGTCTTGCTGGCGGGCCGGTACACCGCTGATACGTTCGCCGCTGGAGCCTTGGGAACGAGCTGAAACCGCCGTTGAGTCGGACTGGATTTCAACAAAGTCGGGGGAGTCTTCGACGGAGTCGTCTACCGTCACGTTCGCCTTGCGAGGCTTACGCTTGAGGGGGTAGGACTGTGATGAAAAGCCGTCTATACGCATGCATGCGAACTCGGTATCGGTGATGGCATTTTAGTGGCGCTTCTCAAGGCGCGCAAATGCTCTGGTGATAACTAGAACACATAATTTGAAAAAGGTTTAAAAGCAGGGGCAAATTCTGACGATTGGTGATTTTCAGCTGAATTTGCCCGCACTTTTGACGTCAAATAATCCCGCGTTCGGCCTTGGTCTGCGCCACTTTATCGCGCAGGTACACAGGGGCGGCCTGGTCGGCGGGAATGGCTTCGCCCCGCTCCCAGGCAAAACGTGCCAGGGTCAGCAAGTCTTCGGCATGGGGCAGCATCCCGGCATCCTGGCCGGCAAGCGTCACGCCAACGCGTTCGCCGTAACCCCAGCCGGTGCCAGCACCGAACCAGTCGCCGCTGGCATCAGCCGGCAAAGCGGCCGTTTCAGGCGACAGGACGGCTTCAGCGCCGATCAAACGCATCTCGCCGGCGGTTTCGCGGTAGCAGCCCCAATACACTTCGTCCATGCGCGCATCGATGGCCGCGGCGACCTGGTTCGCGCCGTGCTCGCGAAACGCCCGCTGCGCCAACACGGCCAGGTTGGACACTGGCAACACCGGACGCTCCAGCGCAAACGCCAGGCCCTGGACCACCCCGATGGCGATACGCACACCGGTAAAGGCGCCCGGGCCACGGCCGAATGCAATGGCGTCCACCGCCGACAAGGTAGTGCCCGCCTCCAGCAGCAGTTGCTTGATCATCGGCAACAGCTTCTGCGCGTGCAGGCGCGGGATCACCTCGTAGTGGCTCGTGACCTTGCCATCGTGCAGCAGGGCAACGGAGCAAGCTTCAGTCGCGGTGTCCAGGGCCAGCAAGGTGCTCATCGGTGTATGCATCCACGTTGAAAAAAAGTGCGCCAGTATAAACAACAACGGCCCGCAAGCGGGCCGTTGTGTAGGAGCAAACTTGCTCGCCAGTTGAGCATCAGCTCAACGCTTGCAGTACCTTGCCGGTGATGGACTCGACCGAGCCAACACCTTCGATGTGGCTGTACTTCGGTTTGCCCTGGGCATCGGCCAGCTTCTGGTAGAAGTCCACCAGTGGCTTGGTCTGGGAATGGTAGACCGACAGGCGATGACGCACGGTTTCTTCGGTGTCGTCCTTACGCTGCACCAGGTCTTCGCCGGTGATATCGTCTTTGCCGGCCACTTTCGGCGGGTTGTAGACGATGTGGTAAACGCGGCCCGAGGCTTCGTGAACACGACGACCGGCAATACGCTGCACGATTTCTTCGTCTTCAACGGCGATTTCCACCACGTTGTCCAGCTCGACGCCAGCTTTCACCAGGGCTTCAGCCTGGGGAATGGTGCGTGGGAAACCGTCGAACAGGAAACCGTTCTTGCAGTCGTCCTGGCTGATGCGTTCCTTGACCAGGTTGATGATCAGGTCATCGGAGACCAGGCCGCCGCTGTCCATCACGCTCTTGGCGATCAGGCCCAGTTCGGTGCCGGCCTTGACCGCTGCACGCAGCATGTCGCCGGTGGAGATTTGTGGAATGCCGAATTTTTCAGTGATGAACTTTGCCTGAGTACCTTTACCGGCCCCGGGAGCTCCCAGCAGAATGACGCGCATCGATGTGCTCCTCAATTTTTTATAGAGATGACGCTCGGATTCGCCGCGTGGGGCCAATCTCGGAAATTTTGGGTCCAGGCCGCACAACCGGCCAAAGGCTGATCAAGATACACAGCAGGCCCAAACCACACAAGCCGCCGAAAGTAGGAGAAACCCGCGCCGCGCTGGCTTTATAGGCGGGTACAACCCCGACAGCAAAACGCCGGTCGCCAATTTTACGGCGACCGGCGCGGTGTGTCTGCAAGCTATTGAGAACACGCCATAAATGTCAGCCGGTATTGCGCAAACCGGCCGCAATACCGGCCACAGACACCAGTAGCGCCTGTTCCAGAGGGCTGTCCTGTGCCGCTTCCTGTTGCCGCGATCGGGCCAGCAATTCGGCCTGCAGCAGGTGCAACGGGTCGAGGTAGGTGTTGCGCAGGCGGATGAACTCAAGCGTATCGGGGCTATGGGCCAGCAGTTGCGACTGACCGGTCAGGCCAAGCACCACACTGCACGCCTGCGACAATAGGTCGCGTAAGTGCGCGCCCAATGGCAGCAGATCGGGCTGCACCAGACGCTCGTCATACAGGCGCGCGATATCGGCGTCGGCCTTGGCCAGGACCATTTCCAGCATATCGATGCGGGTGCGGAAGAACGGCCACTGCTCGCGCATCTGCCCCAGCAACTCGCCTTCGCCACGCTCCAGGGCCTTGCTCAACGCGGCCTCCCAGCCGAGCCAGGCCGGCAGCATCAGGCGCGTTTGGGTCCAGCCGAAGATCCACGGGATCGCCCGCAGGCTCTCGATACCACCGGCGCGGCGCTTGGCCGGACGACTGCCCAGGGGCAAGCGTCCCAATTCCTGCTCCGGGGTGGACTGGCGGAAATACTCGACGAACTGCGGATTTTCCCGCACCACGGCGCGGTAAGCACTGACGCCATCGGCAGCCAATTCGTCCATCAAATGGCGCCAGGCCGGTTCCGGTGGAGGTGGAGGCAGCAAGGTCGCCTCCAGCACCGCCGCCAGGTACAGGTTGAGGTTTTGCTCGGCGATGTCCGGCAGGCCGAACTTGAAGCGGATCATTTCGCCTTGTTCAGTGGTACGGAAACGCCCCGCCACCGAGCCCGGTGGCTGCGACAGAATCGCCGCGTGAGCCGGGCCGCCGCCACGGCCCACGGTGCCACCGCGACCGTGGAACAACAGCAGTTCAACTTGTTGTTCACGGCAGATTTCCACCAACCGTTCCTGAGCCCGGTATTGCGCCCAGGCGGCGGCAGTAGTGCCGGCGTCCTTGGCCGAATCCGAGTAACCGATCATCACTTCCTGCGGGCCTTGCAAGCGCGAGCGATAGCCCGGCAACAGCAGCAGTTTCTCGATCACCGGCCCTGCGTTGTCCAGGTCAGCCAGGGTCTCGAACAACGGCACCACGCGCATCGGCCGTTGTACGCCGGACTCCTTGAGCAGCAATTGCACGGCCAACACATCCGACGCGGCCCCGGCCATGGAGATGACATAGGAACCCAGGGATGCGGCCGGTGCGGCGGCGATTTCCTTACAGGTGTTCAGCACTTCGGCGGTGTCTGCCGAGGGTTTGAAGTAACCCGGCAACAACGGTCGACGGTTGGCCAGCTCCTTCATGAGGAAGCTGATGCGCGCCTCTTCGTCCCACTCCTCATAGCGGCCGAGGCCCAGGTAATCGGTGATTTCGGTCATGGCCGCACAGTGGCGGGACGAATCCTGGCGCACGTCGAGGCGCACCAGGAACAGCCCAAACGTGACCGCCCGACGCAGGCAATCCAGCAGCGGGCCGTCGGCAATCACACCCATGCCGCAGGCGTGCAGCGACTGGTAGCACAGCTCCAGCGGGTCGAGCAGCTCGCGGTTGTTTTGCAGCACATCGGCAGGTGCCGGCGTGGGGCTGGTCAACGAGGTGTGAGCCCACTGGCGGGTGGCACGCAGGCGTTCACGCAACTGCTTGAGCAGCGCCCGGTAGGGCTCCACGCTGTCACCCACCTTCGCCTGCAACGCCGGGCTGGCCTGCTGCATCGACAACTCGGAAGCGAGCTGGTCGATATCGCGCAAGTAAAGGTCCGCCGCCATCCAGCGCGCCAGCAGCAACACCTCGCGGGTCACCGGCGCGGTGACGTTGGGGTTGCCGTCACGGTCGCCGCCCATCCAGGACGCGAAGCGGATCGGTGCGGCTTCCAGGGGCAGGCGCAAGCCCGTGGCGGCGTGCAGGGCGTGATCGGCCTTGCGCAGATAATTCGGAATCGCGTGCCACAGCGAATGCTCGATCACCGCAAAGCCCCACTTGGCTTCATCGACCGGTGTGGGCCGGGTGCGGCGGATTTCTTCGGTGTGCCAGGCTTCGGCAATCAGGCGTTGCAGGCGATCGCGGATCTGCTCGCGCTCGGCGGTGGTGAGGTCGCGGTGATCCTGCAGGGCCAGTTGGGCGGCAATGGCGTCGTATTTCTGGATCAGGGTACGGCGGGCGACTTCGGTGGGGTGGGCAGTGAGCACCAGCTCGATTTCCAACCGGCCCAACTGGCGTGCCAGGGACTCGCTGCTGTGGCCTTCGCTCTGCAAGCGCGCCAGCAGTTCCGGCAGCACGCGCGACTCAAAAGGCGCAGGCGTTGATTCATCACGGCGGTGGATCAACTGATACTGCTCGGCGATGTTGGCCAGGTTGAGAAACTGATTGAAGGCCCGCGCCACCGGCAGCAGTTCGTCTTCTTTCAGTTGATTGAGGCTGGCGCTCAGCTCTTCGCCGGCGACCTGCTCGGAGGCCGCGCCACGGCGGTCGGCTTTGGCGCCTTTACGGATCTGCTCGATCTTGTCGAGGAATTCATCGCCGTACTGCTCTCGAATCGTGTTGCCCAACAGCTCACCCAGCAGGTGAACATCCTCACGCAAACGTGCATCGATATCGCTCATCAGCCAATCTCCAGCAGAAAATCCGGGACGCTTTGATCTTCAAGAGTGCCGCCCACGGCGGCGTCTTACAAGGAACTTTAAACCTTGTGAGTTGCAGCTAGTCTCAACAGTAAGCCGCAGCGTTATCCGCGCTGGTCGGCTGGTCACTCATCATCGCCCGCCTACCGTGGGCTCCATTGAGGTTGCCATGAAAATCCGAGAACTGGCCCAGCATTGGGAAGAGAACGCCAAGGGTCGCCTGACCAAAACCGAATACGCCATCCATCTGGACGTAGAAGCCGCTGCCAGGCTGGCGGCGATCTCCGAAATGTACCCCAAACGCCATACCGAAGAACTGCTCGGCGAATTGATCGGCGCAGCCCTTGAAGAGCTGGAAGCGAGCTTTCCCTACATCAAGGGCAAGCAGGTCATTGCCACGGATGAGGAAGGCGATCCGCTCTACGAAGACGTCGGCCCTACGCCGCGTTTTCTGACGCTGTCACGGCGTTATCTGCACGATTTGTCAGCTCAATCCGACAAGCAAAAACACTGATCTACCTCCGCTAAAAAATCGCCACCCCAGGTATTCCGGGCCTCCCAGAGGCCCGGGATACCCCTGCGCATCGCAAAAGTTCCAACTTTTAAACGCTGACCGTTCAGTCAAATATTTTTTTAGGCAAATCGCCATCTTCGCTGAACTATTCAAAAAAGCCTCCGGTCACAGTCAGTAAGCCATCACTTGGAACAGCCGTTTGAAAGGCGTCCTGAGCCTTACCGCCGGACCCCGCACTCACTGCACACCGGAGATGGATTTTGATGTTTTTCAGGAGTTACCTAATGGAGTTGAAGACGATGAAGACCAGCACTGCCAAAACCTCGTTTAACCACCTGCGCGGGCTTAAATTGGCCGCGCTGGCAATCGGCACCAGCTTCGTTCTGGCTGGCTGCGCCGGCAACCCACCGACTGAGCAATACGCAGTGACCCAATCTGCGGTCAACAGCGCCGTCAGCGCCGGTGGTACCGAGTTCGCAGCCGTGGAGATGAAGTCGGCTCAGGACAAACTGAAACAAGCCGAAATCGCCATGCACGACAAGAACTATGACGAGGCCCGTCGCCTGGCCGAACAAGCCGAGTGGGACGCTCGCGTAGCAGAGCGTAAAGCCCAGGCTGCCAAGGCCGAACAGGCTGTGAAGGATTCCCAGAAAGCTGTTCAGGAGCTGCGTCAGGAAGGCATGCGCCCGGCTGTGATCAAACCACAGCAATAACCCGCAGCCCCTGATTGCATTGCACCCGAAACCGAATTGAAAGGACGACACGACTATGCGTAAACAATTGATGATCCCTGCCCTGCTGGCGATGAGCGTTGCTCTGGCGGCTTGCTCCACCCCGCCGAACCAGAACCTGGAAAACGCTCGGACCAACTTCTCGGCCCTGCAAGCCAACCCGCAAGCCACCAAAGTAGCGGCGCTGGAAACCAAAGATGCCAGCGAATGGCTGGACAAGGCTGACAAGGCCTACCGCGACAAGGAAGACCAGAAGAAAGTCGACCAGCTGGCCTACCTGACCAACCAGCGCGTTGAAGTGGCCAAGGACACCATCGTCCTGCGTGAGTCCGAAGCCAAGCTGAAAAACGCCGGCGACGAACGTGCCCGCGCCCTGCTGGAAGCCCGCGACGCGCAGATCAAGCAACTGCAAGACAGCTTGAACGCCAAGCAAACCGATCGCGGTACCCTGGTGACCTTTGGTGACGTGCTGTTCGCCACCAACAAGTCCGACCTGAAATCCAGCGGCCTGGTGAACATCACCAAGCTGGCGCAGTTCCTGCGCGACAACCCGGACCGCAAAGTGATTGTTGAAGGCTACACCGACAGCACCGGTTCCGACTCCTACAACCAGAGCCTGTCCGAGCGCCGTGCCGCGTCCGTACAACGTGCACTGGCCAATCAGGGTGTGGATATCTCGCGCATCGTGACCCAGGGCTATGGCAAGGAATACCCGGTTGCCGATAACAGCAGCGTTTCGGGCCGTGCCATGAACCGCCGCGTTGAAGTGACCATCTCCAACGACAACCAGCCGGTCAAGCCACGTTCGTCCGTGCAATAACCGACTGATTGATACCGCGGCACAAAGCCCCGCCTGTTTTTACAGGCGGGGCTTTTCATTTCAACCGAAGTTGACTGGGTTGTTGTTCTCTTGGGGCATCATGTTCTGGAGGTTTGGCTGCTGCTGATCCATGGAGCCCTGATCGCCACCCCCACCGCCACCACTTCCCTGAGAGCCGCCCGCACCCCCTGCTGCAGCCAGCAGCTGCTCCAGGAGTCGCTTCATCTCTTCAGGGTTCATCTTGCCCTGTTGGCCACCCTCGACCCCACTCCCCACCATGTTGCCGAAGTCACCAAGGCCGCTGCCGCCACCAAACCCGCCTATGCCACCAATATTCATATCGATACTCCGCAAGAATTAAAAGTCATTCATCAGTGATGCTGACAATTCAATCAGTGGTTTCGTACGCAATATGGTTCCAGAAATTACTGAGCGGCCCAATCGATGGGTCAGTGCGTGTCATTCCTGCAATTGCGGTGTTTCCTGGCCCATGCAGCGCACTGCCTGTTTCTTGCTGTTTACCAGCACGCCCGTCAGGCCTTTCTGTTCGGTGTCAAACAGCACCAGCACGCCGTCGACACATTGCGCCACTTGCGCAGCCGGGGTCAGGGAGATTTTGTAGTCCTCGCCCGGCACAGTCTTGAGCATGGTGAAGTCGCTGAGCAGCAACGCATCCTCGGGCTTGGCGAAATGCAAATAGCCGTAGTACCACAGGCAGCCGACGGTGCCGATGATGGTGCCGATACCGGTGAGGATCAGGGGGATCATGTTGCGTTCTTCGCTCATTGCGGGTTCTCTGCGTTGGAATTCGGGGCCGCCGGGTAATTGGGGATTTCCCCCAGGCGGCGCAGCCCGTTGAAATGCTGCGGGTCGTCGAGGTAGCGCAGCATCACGGTTTGCCAGGTCTTGTCGGCAAAGGTCTGCACATGGCCACCCCGGGTCAGCTGCAGCACCCTCGGTGGCGGCGCAGCCTGATACAGGCGAATGCCGTTGGACAACGGCACGATCGGGTCATCGAGGCTGTGGAACAACAGTTTCGGCACGCCGGTCAGTTGGGGCATGGCGTTGATCGCACTGTCGGCGTCCGGCACCAGCCACGACAACGGCACCTGGAACGGCCATGTTAACCAGGAGGTGCTGAGTGCAAATTGTCCTACGTCACGATAACTGGCCGGCGCACCGTCCAGCACCAGCGCCTTGAGCTGCGGCTGACGCTCGGGATGGGCGGCCAGATAGTGCACCACCAGCGCACCGCCCAGGCTTTGGCCGAGCACGATCAACGGCTGGCCCTGGGTTTCGGGAGCGTTGTCGATCCACTTGAAGGCCGCGTCGATGTCCTGATAGACCGCCGGCAGCGAAGGTTCACCTTCGGACAGGCCGTAACCGCGATAGTCCACCAACAGCACTTGATAGCCCTGCTCCGGCAACCACCAACTGCCACCGAGGTGCCAGGCGAGATTGCCGCCATTGCCGTGCAGGTGCAGCACCGTGCCCTTGAGCGGCACGCCAGCCTTGGCCGGCAGCCACCACGCGTGCAGCTTGAGGCCATCGGCGGTGGTCAGCGTGACGTCACGGTAGTGCAGGCGGGCCTTTTCCGGGGTGAACGGCAAGCCGCGCTCCGGGTAGAACAGCAGGGAGCTGCAGCCGTTCAGGGTCAGTAGCAGGCACAGAATGCCGAGGATTCTCATCCGTTGAAGCCTCGTGAATGGGTTGGAAAACAGCCCCATGGCTGATGAAGATCAACTGTGGGAGCTGGCTTGCCTGCGATAACGGTGTTGGACTCACCATCGTCATCGCAGGCAAGCCAGCTCCCACAGTTTGACCGAGTTCTTTCAGGGAAATCCCTCAAAGGATATTGGAGTAATCCGCCTCGATCCGGTCCAGGCTCAAATGATTGAGGAAGTTGGAGAAACACATCCACGCCGCCAACGCATTCATGTCACGGAACTGGTCCGGCAGGTATTTGGGCGGCACCACCAGGCCTTCGTCCACCAGTTGGCGCAGGGTGCGCATGTCTTCAAGCGTGGTCTTGCCGCAGAACAGCAGCGGCACTTGTTCCAGCTTGCCTTTGCGCACCGCCAACTGAATGTAGTTGTAAACCATGATAAAGCCCTTGAGGTAGGACAAATCCTTGGTAAACGGCAGGCCCGTAGGGGTCGACCCACGGAAAACCCGGCTGGCGTTGCCGTAGCTTTCCGCCATCTCAAAGCCCTGCTCGCGAAAGAATTCGAACACCTGCAGGAAGTCGGCACCCTGCTCCACCATATGAATGGCGCGGGTGCGGTTGGTCAGTTTGCGCAAGCGGCTGGGGTAGGAGGCGAACGTGATGATTTCCATCAGGATCGCCAGGCCTTCCTGGGTCACCGTCGACGAGGGCGGGCCCTTGGACAGGAAGGTGCAGATCGGCTGGTTCTGGCCATTGAGGGTGGTGCCCACATGCACCAGGCCTTCATGGACTTCCAGGGCGCGCACGTCACGGTCGTTGAACATCGCGTCAGCGCGGATCTTGATGTAGTCGGCGCCTGCCGCCGCATCCGCCACGATACCGTCGGACTCGAATACCCGGATGGTTTCCTCGGCCTCGCCGAACACCTTGTTCAAGCGGCTTTGCAGCAGGTTGACGGCGTCCTTGGCGGTCAGGGTCTTGGCTTCGTCCTTGAGGTCGCCACGGCCGTCGATATTGTTCAGGTAGTCCGACATCATCAGGCCGAGGTCGGCCAGGGTCGGGTCACCGGCGTGGAACGCATCGGAGGCGGCGCCGTACAGCTCCTGGGAGATCAGGCCGAAATCCTCGGTGCCGCGCGCTTCGAGCATGCGCACCACCATGCGGTATTCCTTGCACATGCGCCGCATGATCTGCCCGACCGGGTTGAACTGGCCAAGCTGGCGGGTGATGTCACGCTCGATGTTCTGGAATTCCAGCTTCACCGCGCTGGAATCGAACGACAGCGGCCGATTCAGGTAGTAGTCGCGGTCCACCGCGGGCATTTCCTTGCCCTTGCCCTTGAGGAATCCCTGGCGAATATTTTCGTCCCACTTCACGGCGTCCAGGACGCGAATCGGTGTTTGCGCCAGCACAATGCGATCGGACAAGGTGCGTATCGTCTGCTGGTAATCGTCCACCCGGTGCTTCCTCTTTAAACGTTATTTGCCCGCACGCTGGTAGCGCACGGCTTCGACGAACACGTCGGCGTTGGCCGGGTTATCCAGGTAGTCAAACACCCGAGCCAGGGGGCTATCGACCAGCACACCGGCGCCTTCGACGGTTTCGACAGTGGTGCCGCTCAAGGCCTTCTGCCCGATAGCCTGGTGGACCTGATCCAGGTCGAGGTTGTAGACCACCAGTTCGTGTTCATCATTCAATTCGAACCCGGCGAGGATGTAATGCCCGCCGAATTTGGCCGGCAACGGCGCCGACAAATACCAGCGGCTGCCATGCCGGGAAACCGTGAACAGGTATTCATCCCGCTGGCCCGGTTTGGCTTTAGGGTAGCTCACGGCTTTGTAGCGATGCTCGCCAACGCGGCTGATTTGCAGGTTGAGCGGCTCGCCCCAGGCATTTTTGCTGGCCCATTTGCCCAACAGCGCATCAGGCGCCGCCTCGCTGGCCGGCAGCGGGTCCTTGAAGGTCACCAGGCAACCGCTGAGCAACAGGAACGACAAGGCGATCACGACGACACGCCAGGCTTTCATTGGACAATCCCCTGTGTCAGACCGAAGCCAACACCAAATGCATGTAACGCTTGAGGATCTCAAGCATTTCTTCGCTGGTCAGAGGCTCTGCCCCGCCCAACAGGCCCTGATATTCCATCCGACCGATAATCGCCGTCAACACTTTGGCATCCTGTTGCGGCTCGCGTGAACCCAATACCTGGAAAAACTGGCAAGTGCCCTGTAGCAGGATTTGCTGGTGGGAGCGCACCAGGTCGGCCAGGCGCGGGTTCAGCAGCGCCTCCTGGCGAAACGCCTGCTCGGCCATCAGGTGCTCGCGACGGTTGAGCAATTGGCGTTGCACGTAATCGGCGGTCAGGCGCGCGATGTCATCGGCCAGTTGCGAGCGCGACTGCGGGCTGCCGTCGCCATACGCGACCATCTCCCGCAGCAGGCCCTCGTTACGCACCCACAACTTGCCCATGAACGCCGCGCTGCGTTCCACGTATTGGGCGAAGGTGTCGGTGAGCAGGTCATCGATGTCCTTGAAGTAATAGGTGGTGGCCGACAACGGTACCCCGGCCTCTGCCGCCACCGCGCGATGACGCACGGCACGCACACCCTCACGCACCACGATGCGCATCGCCGCATCGAGAATGTCTTGCCTGCGTTGCTCACTGCCCCGGCGACTGGCCTTGCGGCCCTGGTACTGAACACTTTCAGCCACGGCAGCGGCAATGCCGGCGGCACCCTTTTGAGCCATTACGCGGTTCACGACGGATCTTCCTCCACAGTGTGACGCGGAGCGTCACGGGCTGCATTCCCACGCGGAACGTGGGAACGATCACCTGGCGCTGTTTACTTGACGCTTATAAACGCCACATAAAAAAGCCGCCTTATAAAAGGCGGCTTCGGATTTCGCTACGGTTACGCTTGTGGCCGCATGTGCGGGAACAAGATCACGTCACGGATCGACGGTGAGTTGGTCAACAACATCACCAACCGGTCGATGCCGATACCTTCACCGGCCGTTGGCGGCATGCCGTACTCCAAGGCGCGAACGAAGTCGGCGTCGTAGTGCATCGCCTCGTCGTCACCGGCGTCCTTGTCGGCCACCTGGGCCATGAAGCGCTCGGCCTGGTCTTCCGCGTCGTTAAGCTCGGAGTAGGCGTTGGCGATTTCGCGGCCGCCAATGAACAGCTCGAAACGGTCGGTGACGTTCGGGTTGTCATCGTTGCGACGGGCCAGCGGCGACACTTCGAACGGGTACTGGGTAATGAAGTGCGGCTGTTCCAGCTTGTGCTCCACCAGTTCTTCGAAAATCATCACCTGCAATTTGCCCAGGCCTTCGAAGCCCAGCACCTTGGCACCGGCCTTCTTGGCGATGGCACGGGCCTTGTCGATGTCGTTCAGGTCGTCAGCGGTCAACTCAGGGTTGTACTTGAGGATCGAATCGAACACCGACAGGCGCACGAACGGCTCGCCGAAGTGGAACACCTTGTCGCCGTACGGCACGTCGGTGCTGCCCAGGACCAGCTGCGCCAGCTCGCGGAACAGCTCTTCGGTCAGGTCCATGTTGTCTTCATAGTCGGCGTAGGCCTGGTAGAACTCCAACATGGTGAATTCAGGGTTGTGACGAGTCGAAACGCCTTCGTTACGGAAGTTGCGGTTGATCTCGAACACTTTTTCGAAGCCGCCGACAACGAGACGCTTGAGGTACAGCTCAGGCGCGATACGCAGGAACATTTCCATGTCCAGCGCGTTGTGGTGGGTTTCGAATGGCTTGGCTGCTGCACCACCCGGGATGGTTTGCAGCATCGGCGTTTCCACTTCCAGGAAGTCGCGCTTCATCAGGAAGCTGCGGATGTGCGCAATGACCTGCGAACGCACGCGGAAGGTCTGGCGCACTTCTTCGTTGACGATCAGGTCAACGTAGCGCTGGCGATAGCGCTGCTCGGTGTCGGTCAGGCCGTGGTGCTTGTCCGGCAGCGGGCGCAGGGATTTGGTCAGCAGGCGCACGCTGGTCATTTCGACGTACAGGTCGCCCTTGCCGGAACGGGCCAGGGTGCCTTCGGCGGCAATGATGTCGCCCATGTCCCAGGTTTTTACCGAGGCCAGGGTTTCTTCGGACAGGGTTTTACGGTTGACGTAGACCTGGATGCGACCGGTCATGTCCTGGATCACCATGAACGAGCCACGGTTGAGCATGATGCGACCGGCAACCTTGACCGGGATTGCAGCCTCTGCCAGCTCTTCCTTGGTCTTGTCCGCGTACTGTTTCTGCAAGGCATCGCAGTAGTTTTCGCGGCGGAAGTCGTTCGGGAAGGCGTTGCCCTTGGCGCGCTCGGCAGCAAGCTTTTCCTTGCGCAGGGCGATCAGGGAGTTTTCTTCCTGTTGCAGGGCCTGGTCGAGTTGTTGGTCGCTCATGTCTTTAATTTTCCATCAGGTTCGTTGTCCCCGGCCTGCGGCCGGGGATCGCCGGCAAGCCGGCTCCTACAAGGGGTTACAGGCCAGATTTCAGGCTGGCTTCCAGGTATTCGTCGATATCACCGTCGAGCACCTTGTCGCAGTCACTGCGTTCGATGTTGGTACGCAGATCCTTGATCCGCGACGCATCGAGTACATACGAACGGATCTGGTGACCCCAGCCGATATCCGACTTGGTGTCTTCCAGCGCCTGGGAAGCCGCGTTGCGCTTCTGCATTTCCTGCTCGTACAACTTGGCCCGCAGCATTTTCATGGCGGTGTCCTTGTTCGCGTGCTGGGAACGTTCGTTCTGGCAGCTGACCACGGTGTTGGTCGGTACGTGGGTAATACGTACGGCCGAGTCGGTGGTGTTTACGTGCTGACCACCGGCACCGGAGGAACGGTAGGTGTCGATCCGCAGGTCTGCCGGGTTGATCTCGATTTCCACCTTGTCGTCGATTTCTGGCGAGACAAACACCGCGGAGAACGAGGTGTGGCGACGGTTGCCGGAGTCGAACGGGCTCTTGCGCACCAGACGGTGCACGCCGATCTCGGTACGCAGCCAGCCAAAGGCGTATTCGCCCTTGATGTGCACGGTCGCGCCCTTGATACCGGCGACTTCACCGGCCGACAGCTCCATGATGGTCGCGTCGAAACCGCGTTTGTCGGCCCAGCGCAGGTACATGCGCAACAGGATGTTGGCCCAGTCCTGGGCTTCGGTGCCGCCGGAACCGGCCTGGATATCCAGGTAGGCGTTGTTCGGGTCCATTTCGTGGCTGAACATGCGGCGGAATTCAAGCTTGGCGAGGTTTTCCTCGAGACGGGCCAGCTCGGCGACGACATCGCCCACTGCGCCTTCGTCGTCTTCCTCGACGGCCATGTCCAGCAGGTCGCGGCAATCGCCCAGACCGGTGTTCAATTCGTCGAGGGTCTCGACGATCTGCGCCAGCGCAGCGCGCTCGCGGCCCAGTTCCTGGGCGTATTCAGGTTTGTTCCAGACAGCCGGATCTTCAAGCTCGCGATTGACTTCAGTCAGACGCTCATGCTTTTGATCGTAGTCAAAGATACCCCCGAATAGTTTCGGAGCGCTCGGACAGGTCCTTGATGGTGTTAAGGATCGGGTTGATTTCCATGGCGGGCAGCACTCGTTGGCGAACTTTTGAAAGCCGACGAGTATAACGACAAACGGCTGATAACGGCAGTCCGCTTGGCCGATTGTGCTATGTGCCACTTGCCTGGAGCTGCGAGCACCCACCTGTGGCGAGGGGGCTTGTCCCCCGTTGGGCTGCGAAGCGGCCCCAATACAGGCTATGGAGTTCTAACTGAGAGGAAACGCCGTTCTTAAACGGGGCTGCTACGCAGCCCAACGGGGGACAAGCCCCCTCGCCACAACAGCCCCTCAACCACAAAGTGGGTGGCAGGAATTATTCGATACCCACCTGATTGCGCCCATTGTGCTTGGCCAGGTACAGGCCCTTGTCCGCCGACGAGATCAACTGCCGACAATCGGTGCCCTGCACCGGGGTCATGGTCGACAGGCCGATGCTGATGGTCAGGCTCGCCCCTTCGGCCGGGCTGATGTGCGGGATTTTCAGCGCAGCCACCGCCTGGCGCAGTTTCTCGGCCACCAGCCGCGCACCGCCCGGCGAAGTGTTGGGCAGCACCAGGGCAAACTCTTCACCGCCGTAACGCGCCGGCAGGTCCGAGGGACGGCTGCTGGCGTCACGAATGGTCGCAGCGACCTTGCGCAAAGCCTCATCGCCTTCCAGGTGGCCAAAACTGTCGTTGTAGGTCTTGAAGAAGTCCACGTCGATCATCAGCAACGACAGTTGGGTCTGGTCACGCATGGCACGGCGCCACTCCAGTTCCAGGTATTCGTCGAAATGCCGGCGGTTGGACAGCCCGGTCAGGCCATCGGAGTTCATCAGCCGTTGCAGCACCAGGTTGGTGTCCAGCAGTTGCTGTTGGCTGACCCGCAGCGCGCGGTAGGCCGCGTCCCGCTGCAACAGGGTCATGTAGGAGCGCGAGTGGTAGCGGATGCGCGCCACCAGTTCGATGTTATCCGGCAGCTTGACCAGGTAGTCGTTGGCCCCGGCGGCAAACGCCGCGCTCTTGATCAGCGGGTCTTCCTTGGTGGAGAGCACGATGATCGGGATGTTCTGCGTCGCCGGGTGATTGCGGTATTCGCGCACCAGGGTCAGGCCGTCGAGGCCCGGCATCACCAGGTCCTGCAGGATCACCGTCGGCTTGATACGAATCGCCTGGGCAATGGCCTGGTGCGGGTCGGCGCAAAAGTGGAAGTCGATATTGTCTTCATGGGCCAGGCCCCGGCGTACGGCTTCGCCGATCATGGCCTGGTCGTCGACGAGCAACACCATGGCGGCGTTTTCGTCGGTCTTGAAGTCGTCGAGCTGTAAATCATTCATTTGCAGTCACCTGAATTACTACCTGCAGGCCAGGACAGCGTGTGATATCGGTCATTTTGCGAATACCTCCAGCAATCGTGGCGCAATTCTGTCCAATGGGCGAATTTCAACAGCCGCGTCGATCGCCGCTGCCGCTTTGGGCATGCCGTAAACAGCACAGCTTTGCTGGTCCTGCGCGATGGTCAGGTAGCCTTGCTGACGCATCATTTTAAGTCCCTGGGCGCCGTCACGGCCCATGCCGGTCAGCAGCACGCCGACGGCATCACCGCTCCAGTAACTGGCGACGCTCTCGAAAAACACGTCGATGGACGGCCGGTAAATCTCGTTCACGGGCTCGGCGGTGTAGGCCAGCGTCCCGTTCTTCAGCAAACGAATGTGATGGTTGGTGCCGGCCAGCAGCACCACGCCGCTTTGTGGCGGCTCGCCTTCCCGGGCCAGGCGCACCGGCAGGCCCGAGGCACTGCTCAGCCATTCGGCCATGCCGGCGGCGAATACCTGGTCCACATGCTGCACCAGCACAATGGCTGGCGAAAAGTCCCGGGGCAAGCCCTTGAGCAGGGATTCCAGGGCAGCCGGACCACCGGCAGACGAACCGATGGCCACCAGACTCTGGCGCTTGCCCATGGTCCGCTGGGGCGCAGGCTCGGCCCGCACCCGATTGCCACGCTGGCCGATCAGCCAGCCAATGTTAAGGATCTTGCGCAGCAGCGGCGCCGCTGCGTCCTTGGGATTGCCCACGCCCAGCGCAGGCGTGTCGACCACGTCCAGGGCGCCGTGGCCCATGGCTTCGAACACGCGGCTGACGTTGGCCTGGCGGTCGACCGTTACAATCAGAATGGCGCAAGGGCTCTCGGCCATGATCTGCCGGGTGGCTTCCACGCCGTCCATCACCGGCATGATCAGGTCCATCAGAATCAGGTCGGGCGTCAGCTCGGCGCAGCGTTGCACGGCCTCCAGCCCGTTGCTGGCGACCCACACCACTTCATGGGCCGGCTCAAGGCTCAACGCCCGGCGCAAGGCCTCCACGGCCATGGGCATGTCATTGACGATCGCAATCCTCATGCCCGGGCTCCTCCGATCAGTTCCACCACCGCATCCAACAGCGCGTCGTCATGGAAGCTGGCCTTGGCCAGATAATAGTCGGCGCCGGCGTCCAGACCGCGGCGACGGTCTTCTTCACGATCCTTGTAGGAAACAACCATCACCGGCAGCGATTGCAGGCGAGTATCTCGGCGCAAGAGTGTGACCAATTCAATACCGTCCATACGAGGCATATCAATGTCAGTGATCAACAGGTCGAAGTCTTCGGAGCGCAGCGCGTTCCAGCCATCCATGCCATCGACCGCCACGGCCACTTCATAACCGCGATTAAGTAACAATTTGCGTTGCAGCTCGCGCACGGTCAGTGAGTCATCCACCACCAGAATACGCTTGCGCGGGGCTTCCAGGGTTTGCTGGGTGCGCCGGGCGATACGCTCCAGACGACCGGTATTCAGCAGTTTGTCCACCGATCGCAACATGTCTTCAACATCGACAATCAGCACCACCGAGCCGTCATCCAGCAATGCCCCGGCAGAGATGTCCTGGACCTTGCCCAGCCGGTCATCCAGGGGCAGCACCACCAGCGTGCGCTCGCCGATAAACCGTTCCACGGCAATCCCGTAGACCGCGTCGCGCTCGCGGATCACCACGACCTTGAGGGTTTCCTGGTTGCCCTGCCCGGGCGGGCGCTGCAGCAACTGGCTGGCGGCCACCAGCCCGACGTGCCGGCCTTCGTGCCAGAAATGCTGGCGACCTTCCAGTTGCACGATGTCGTCGGGTTCCAGGTCGCACATGCGCTCGATGTGGGCCAGCGGGAAGGCGTAGGCCTCTTCGCCCACTTCCACCACCAGGCTGCGCACCACCGACAGGGTCAATGGCACTTCCAGGTGGAAGCGACTGCCCTGCCCCGCCGTCTGCTCCAGCACCACAGCGCCGCGCAACTGGCGCACCATATGCTGCACCGCGTCCAGCCCGACACCGCGCCCGGAGACCTCGGTGACCTTGTCCCGCAGGCTGAAACCTGGCAGGAACAGGAACGTCAGCAGTTCCTCTTCGCTCAGGCGCAGGGCGGTTTCCAGCGGCGACAAATGCCGGTCGACGATGGTGCCGCGCAGGCGCTCAAGGTCGACACCGTTACCGTCGTCGCTCAATTCCAGCACCAGCAACCCGGCCTGGTGCGACGCCCGCAGACGGATCAAACCTTCAGCCGGTTTGCCCGCCAACAGGCGCTGTTCGGGCATTTCGATGCCGTGGTCGACGGCGTTGCGTAATAAATGGGTCAGCGGCGCTTCGAGCTTTTCCAGCACGTCGCGGTCGACCTGGGTTTTCTCGCCTTCAATTTCCAGGCGTACCTGTTTACCCAGGCTGCGGCCCAGGTCGCGGACCATCCGCACCTGGCCGGCCAACACGTCGGCAAATGGCCGCATGCGGCACGCCAGCGCGGTGTCGTACAAGACTTGGGCACGCTGCCCGGCCTGCCAGCCGAACTCATCGATCTCGGCGGTTTTTTCCGCGAGCAGCGCCTGGGCTTCGCCCAGCAGGCGGCGGGTGTCGGCCAGGGCTTCCTGGGCTTCCAGGCTCAAGTCGACGGTCTTGAGGTGGCCGTCGAGGTTTTCCAGGGCTCGGGCACTGTTGCTCTGGATGCGCTTGAGGCGCTGCAAACTGGCGAGGTAAGGCTTGAGCCGCTGGGTTTCCACCAGGGATTTGCTGGACAGGTCCAACAGGCTGTTCAAGCGTTCGGCGGTCACCCGCAACACCCGCTCACCGCCTTCGGTCATGCGCTTGTTCTGGCGTGGCAGCTCGGCACTGACGGCTGGCGCGGGTTCAGGCTCCGGCGGCAAGGTCAGCAGCGCTTCCATCGACAGTTCAGGTTCTGGCGCGGGTGTTGGCGGTGGCA
Source organism: Pseudomonas sp. 1912-s (assembly GCF_029269205.1). Lineage (NCBI taxonomy): Bacteria > Pseudomonadati > Pseudomonadota > Gammaproteobacteria > Pseudomonadales > Pseudomonadaceae > Pseudomonas > Pseudomonas sp. 1912-s. The sequence continues at coordinate 143,624 of NZ_JARIXR010000017.1, forward strand.
TTGGTGCAGCGGGCGGCGCGACTTTTTGCGACGGGTCGAGCAAACGTTCCATCAGCGCCACGTAGGCTTCGATGTCCGCCGGGCCCACGGTGTTGCCCGGCGTGGCGATGCGCATCAGCAAATCGGTGCCTTGCAGCAACGCGTCGATATGCTCGGGCAGCAGGTACAACCGGCTTTCCTGGGCGCTGACCAGGCAATCTTCCATCACGTGGGCGACGCTGACACCGGCGTCCACCCCGACAATGCGTGCCGCGCCTTTCAGGGAATGGGCGGCACGCATGCAGGCTTCGAGCTGGTCGGCCTGGGTCGGGTTGCGCTCCAGGGCCAGCAGGCCGGCGCTGAGCACTTGGGTCTGGGCGTCGGCTTCCAGGCTGAACAGTTCCAGCAGCGAGGCGTCGCGCATCTGGTCGGGGGTCATGTGAGGCTCCGGGTCACGGCAGACAACAATTGCGCCTCGTCCAGCCAGCGCAGGCTGCGGCCTTTCCATTGCAACACGCCCTGGGTGTAGCGGGCGCTGGCCTGGGTGCCGGAGGCGGATGCCGCGCTCAAGGTGCGTTCATCAATGGCATGGATACCGTCCACTTCGTCCACCGGTACCACCACCGGGCCGTCCTGCGCCGCGATGATCAGCATGCGCGGCATGATTCGTCCGCCACTTGGGCCGTTGCTGGTGCCGTCCAGCCCGAGCAATTCCACCAGAGACAGGCACGCCACCAGCGCGCCGCGCACGTTGGCCACGCCCAGCAAGGCGCGGGAACGCTGGTGCGGCAAGGAATGGATCGGTTGCAGCGGCGCCACTTCCACCAGGCAACGGGTGGCGATGCCCAGCCATTCCTCACCGAGGCGGAACATCAGCAGTGAACGGGTGACGACATCGCCCTCGACGTCCGGCGTCGCCACCGGCCGGTGATCGTCCTGCTGCAAGGCATAGCGGTCGAGCAGGCGCGTGGCGGCGGCGGAATACACCGAACAGTTGCGACAGTGGATGTGTTCGGCCAGCAACGGGCAGGATTTGTCACCGTGAATACCGATGCGGTTCCAGCAGTCGTCGATGGCCTGGTTGTCGGCCAGGGTCAGGTTCAGCGCGGGATCCAGGGTCATGATTTACGCTCACTGTCAGCTCGCTCGCTGCGCGCGGCACGGGCCTGCAACCGGCGGGCACCGGCGACATCGCCCTGGGACTCAAGCAACGCGGCCAGGTGCATCAAGGCCTGCGGGTGCTGGGGTTCCAGGTACAAGGCTTTTCGATAATAACCCTGGGCTTCCAGGGCGCTGCCGGCCACATCGCTGAGCAGACCCAGCCAATAAAACACCTGAGCCGCCGGCGGGTGGCTCTGCAAATAGCGCTCGCAGGCCGCACGGGCTTCCAGGCTTTTGCCTTCATTGGCCAGGGTCGCGATCTGACTGAGCAGATCGGCGGCGTCCGACTGTGCGGGCGGGGGTTTGATCGGCAGTACCTGAGCGCTGACCGTGCTGAATGGCCGCGGCCTGGTCGGGATCGGCGCGGCGCTGCGCTGGGGGATCGGTGCGGGCATCGGCACAAATACCGGCTCAGGCGCAGGTGACGGGTGGCGACTGAAGGCAAAGGACTGCGGCACACCAATCGAACGCATGCCCAGGCGCCCCAGCAGGCTGCCTTCAGCGGGGCCGATAAACAGCACACCGTCGACGTGGGTCAGACCCTTGAGCACTTCAAACACCTGCCTCTGCGTCGGCTGGTCGAAATAGATCAGCAGGTTGCGGCAGAACACAAAATCGTAGGTGGGCTCGTTGGCCAGCAGCCTGGGGTCCAGCAGATTGCCCACTTGCAGGCGCACTTGTTCGCGCACCCGCTCGGCAATCAGGTAGCCGTCGCTTTGCTCGCTGAAGTAGCGGTCACGGAACTCGATGTCCTGGCCGCGAAACGAATTCTTGCCATACACCCCACGCCGGGCGCGCTCCACCGACAGCGGGCTGACGTCCATGCCCTGCACCTTGAACTGATGCGGCGCCAGGCCAGCGTCGAGCAAGGCCATGGCAATCGAATAGGGTTCTTCGCCGGTGGAGCACGGCAGGCTGAGGATTCGCAGGGCGCGCATCTGCTTGATGTCGGCCAGGCGTGCCAGGGCCAGCCGGCCCAGGGTGGCGAAGGATTCGGGATAACGAAAAAACCAGGTTTCGGGGACGATCACCGCTTCGATCAGCGCTTGCTGCTCGTCGGTGGAGGCCAGTAGCTGCTGCCAGTATTCGTCTGCCGTCTGCGCATGGAGCGCCAGGCTGCGCTGGCGTACGGCGCGCTCGATGATCGCTTCGCCCACCGAGGCAACGTCCAGGCCGATGCGTTCTTTAAGAAAGTCGAAGAAGCGTTGATCACTGCTCATCAGCCCTCCTCGCCCGCGGCAAACAGCAGCGCCTGCACGTCGGCGGTCAACAGGTCGGCCACGCCGATCCACTGCATCAAGCCGCGCTCGTCTTCGCGCACCGGGCCCAGGTACGGAGCCTGGCGGTTGTCCAGGCCATAAGGCTGGAACTCTGCCGGATCGCACCGCAGGGTGTCGGTAGCCTGTTCGAGGATCAGCCCCAGCCAGCGTGCGGGGATGAGCGCATCCGGCTGGTAATTGACCAGCACCAGGCGCGTGCTGGTGCGGGCCTGGGCCGGTGTGCCGAAGGTCAAGGCACTGAGGTCGATGACCGGCACCATCGCCCCGCGATGGGCAAAGATCCCGGCCACCCAGACAGGCGCATGGGCGATGGGCTTGAGCGGCAGGCGCGGCAGCACCTCGGCCACTTCCGTGGCCTTGAGGGCATACCGTTCGTTGCCGATGTGAAACACCAGGAACAGCGCTTTTTTCACTGCCGCAACGGCACCGCGTTTAGCCGCGAGGTCGCTCATCAGACTTTGAAACGCGACACGCCGCTGCGCAGGCCGACCGCGACCTGGCTCAGCTCATCGATGGCAAAGCTGGCCTGGCGCAACGACTCCACGGTCTGGCTGCTGGCGTCGCCCAACTGCACCAGCGCATGGTTGATCTGCTCGGCGCCGGTGGCCTGGGCCTGCATGCCCTCGTTGACCATCAACACCCGCGGCGCCAGCGCCTGCACCTGGTGGATGATCTGCGACAGCTGCTCGCCCACCTGCTGCACTTCGAACATGCCACGGCGCACTTCTTCAGAGAACTTGTCCATGCCCATCACCCCGGCCGACACCGCCGACTGGATCTCGCGCACCATCTGCTCGATGTCGTAAGTGGCCACGGCGGTCTGGTCAGCCAGGCGCCGCACTTCGGTGGCCACCACGGCAAACCCGCGGCCGTACTCACCGGCCTTCTCGGCCTCGATGGCGGCGTTGAGGGACAGCAGGTTGGTCTGGTCGGCCACCTTGACGATGGTGACCACCACCTGGTTGATGTTGCCGGCCTTCTCATTGAGGATCGCCAGCTTGGCGTTGACCAGGTCAGCCGCGCCCATCACCGAGTGCATGGTTTCTTCCATACGGGCCAGGCCTTGCTGGCCGGAGCCGGCGGCGACCGACGCCTGGTCGGCAGCGGTGGAGACTTCGGTCATGGTGCGGACCAGGTCCTTGGACGTGGCCGCGATCTCCCGCGAAGTGGCGCCGATCTCGGTGGTTGTCGCCGCCGTTTCAGTGGCGGTGGCCTGTTGTTGCTTGGACGTGGCGGCAATCTCGGTGACCGAGGTGGTGACCTGTACCGAAGACCGCTGGGCCTGGGACACGAGGGCGGTGAGCTCGGTCATCATGTCGTTGAAGCCGGTTTCCACCGCGCCGAATTCGTCTTTGCGTTCCAGGTTCAGGCGTTTGCTCAGGTCACCGGTGCGCATGGTTTCGAGGATGTCGACGATGCGTTTCATCGGCGCCATGATCGCGCGCATCAGCAGCAGGCCGCAGAGGCCGGCGGCCAGGATCGCGAGGATCAGCGAGACGCCCATGCTGATTTTTGCGGCGGACACCGCGTCGTCGATGGCGTTGGTGGCGCGGTCGGCGACGTCTTTGTTTTCGGTGATGATGTCATTGAGCTTCATGCGGCCTGCGGTCCAGGTCGGGGTGAGCTCGGCGTCGAACTGCTTGCGGGCGGCGACCACGTCACGGTTCTGCAGGCGGTCGAGGACGCCGGACAGGGCCTTGTTATAGGCCTGGTGCAGGGCTTCGAATTTATCGAACTCGGCCTGATCGTCGCCGCCGTTGATGGTCGCTTTGTAATTGGCCATCTGGGTGAGGATGCGGGCTTCGAACGACTTGAATTCGGCCTTGTCGTCGTCGGTCAGGCCCTTGTCTTCGCGCAGGCCAATGATGTCGAGGGTTTGCAGGTAGCTGTCGACCCAGGCGCTGCGGATCATCGAGCTGAGGTACACCCCGGGGACTGCGTCGTCACGGACGGATTCTTCGCTGAGTTCGATCTTCAGCAGGCGTGAATACGAGACCACTACCATCAGCAGCATGATCGCGATGATGACCGCAAAGCTCGCCAAAATCCGTTGGCGCAAGGTCCAGTTCTTCACAGTAATTCCTCGAGGGCCATTCAAATGGAGGGGAGTATAGCTGAGCGGGTGGCATCATTAATCAACGGGTTGTGGGATCTGGGTCACGCCGTGGGGGATTTTTTTTGGGGGGGGCATATCCATTGCTGCGGTCAGGGCGGCTATTGGTTCCGCTCTTACAGCGGGTCACTTTTGGAAAAGAGCCCCAAAAGTAACCAAAAGGGCTCTTGCCCCACCACTCGGCACCTCGCTCAGGCTCGGTGTGCCCTCACTCCGGCTTTGGAGCGTGGGCCGCCGCGATGGGCCATCCTTGGCCCAGCGCGGCTAACCCGGCGTCCTGCCGGGTTACCCACGCTCCAAAGCCTGCGTTCGGCCAGCGTGGTTTAACGGGGCGCCTAAGATCAAGATCAAAAGCAGATCAAGAGCACAGCGGCCTACAGGCCGGCTTGAGTGGTGTGAAGCAAAGGCAACATCAAGATCAAAATCTAAAGCGGGCACGGTCAAATGTGGGAGCTGGCTTGCCTGCGATGCAGACAACTCGGTACATCAGACACACCGAGGTGATGCCATCGCAGGCAAGCCAGCTCCCACAGAAAAGCAGAGCTGCATAAGTTTCAGATTTGGTTTTCGCTTTGGCTTTCGCTTTTGATCTGGCTTCTACCACTCAAGCCGGCCTGTAGGCCGCTGTGCTGTAGATTTTGATCTTGATCTGGCTCTGACTGCCCCAATAAGCCCGAGGCCGAACGTAGGTATTGAGGAGCGGGTAAACCGGCAGGACGCCGGTTTAGCCGCGACGGGGCAGGGACGCCCCGTCGCGGCGGCCCGCGGAGCAATGCCGGAGTGAGGGAACACCGAGCCTAGGCGAGGTGCCGACAGGCGGGGCAGAGCGTTTTGGTTACTTTGCCGCTTTTTGTACGGACCGGACACATGGTGGACACATGTACGGGGACATGGTTGACACATTA
>NZ_JARIXR010000018.1:0-138740 GCF_029269205.1 Pseudomonas sp. 1912-s
GCTGGCTCGGTAAGTTTTGGGCTAGTGGCTGGCCTGCGGGATTTCTCCAGCAGACCTTGCTGGCCTTGTTCTTCGTAGCGCTCGAGCCACTTGTATGCGGTTTGGGGGCTGATACCGAACCGTCGACACAGTTCTCGTTTATTGCTGCCGGGCTGCCGGGCAAAGGCAACGAACTCTTTTTTCAGGCTCATGGCGTCTCTCGTATTCCAGGGCATGATGGTTTTCCGGCGAAGTTAGCTCGCCGAAAAGTGTCCACCATGTCCCCGCACACCCGTCAACCATGTGTCCGGTCCGTACACGCTTTTGCAAAGTGACCCGCTGTAAGAGCGGAACCCTAAGTAGCCGTTACCGCAGCAACGGATATGTACACCATCAATCCCCCCTCTCCCCCAACTCCTCAATCATAATCTCCCGCATCCGAAACTTCTGAATCTTCCCCGTCACCGTCATCGGAAACTCATCCACAAATTTGAAATGCTTCGGCATCTTGAAGTGCGCAATCCGCCCCTTGCACCATGTCTGCAGCTCAAGCTCGTTGGCGACATGCCCGGGGTGGAACTTGATCCACGCGACGATCGCCTCGCCGTAGCGCTCATCGGGAATGCCGATCACCTGCACATCCGCCACCGCCGGGTGGGTAAAGAAAAACTCCTCCAGCTCCCGCGGGTACACATTCTCGCCGCCGCGAATGATCATGTCCTTGTTGCGCCCGGCGATGCACACGTAACCGTGCTCATCCATGGTGGCCAGGTCGCCGGTGTGCATCCAGCCCGCCTCATCAATGGCCCCGCGGGTGGCCTCAGGATTGTTCCAGTAACCAAGCATCACGCTGTAGCCCCGGGTGCACAGCTCGCCTATCCGGCCCCGGGCCACAGTGTTGCCTGCCTCATCGATAATCTTGCTTTCCAGTTGCGGCTGGGTACGCCCAACGGTGGTCACGCGCCGCTCCAGGTCGTCATCCGGCCCGGTCTGCAATGACACCGGGCTGGTTTCGGTCATGCCGTAGGCAATCTGTACCTCGCTCATGTGCATCTCGCTGATGACCCGGCGCATCACCTCGATCGGGCAGGTGGCGCCCGCCATGATCCCGGTGCGCAGGCGCGACAGGTCGAATTCGCCGCGGCGCGGGTGATCGAGCATGGCAATAAACATGGTGGGCACGCCGTAGAGTCCGGTGGCCTGTTCTTCGGCGACGGCGGTCAGGGTCAGCAGCGGGTCGAAGCCGTCATTCGGGTAGATCATGGTCGTGCCGTGGGTGATGCAGCCCAGGTTGCCCATCACCATGCCGAAGCAGTGATACAGCGGCACCGGAATCACCAGGCGGTCTTGCGCCGTCAGGCCCAGGCTTTCGCCGACCATATAGCCGTTATTGAGGATGTTGTGGTGACTGAGGGTGGCCCCTTTGGGGAAGCCGGTGGTGCCGGAGGTGTACTGGATGTTGACGGGTTGATCGAAGTGCAGGCTGGCCTGGCGGGTGTGCAGTTGCTCGGGCGGGACGCCTGCGCCGAGGGCCGCCAATTGTGACCAGGGCGTGAACCCCGGGGGCGGGTTGGCGTCGAGGCTGATGATGCCGCGCAGGTCGGGTTTCAGTTCCTGCAACATGCCGTGGTAATCGGAGGTCTTGAACGACCCGGCGCACACCAGCCACTGGCAACCGGATTGCTTGAGGACGTACTCCAGCTCACTGCTGCGATACGCCGGGTTGATATTGACCAGAATCACGCCGAGCTTGGCGCTGGCAATTTGGCTGATGCACCACTCCGCGCAGTTGGGAGCCCAGATGCCCAGGCGGTCGCCGGTTTGCATGCCCATGGCCAGGAACGCACGCGCATGCAAATCAACCGTCTCGGCCAGTTGCCGCCAGGTGTAGCGACGCGGTTGATGGCGTACCACCAGCGCTTCGCCGTCAGGGTACTGCGCAACCGTGTTATCGAAGGCTTGGCCAATAGTCATGGCCAGCAAGGTCTTGTCCTGCCTGCCACGGCTGTAACTCTGATTCGTCTGATCCATAACGACCCCTGTTGTCTTTTTTGTAGGTTGACGTAAACGTAAACTACGATTGACAGTCCTGCAACGCAAGCTTACGTTAACGTAAAGGTGATCGCCCTCCCCGGCGCATCAACCACACAAAAACAACGCTAAAAGGTGCCCGTCCATGAGTTACCCCTCCCTGAACTTCGCCCTCGGTGAAACCATCGACATGCTGCGTGACCAGGTGCAGTCCTTCGTGGCCAAGGAACTGGCGCCGCGCGCTGCGCAGATCGACATCGACAACCTGTTCCCCGCCGACATGTGGCGCAAGTTCGGCGACATGGGCCTGCTGGGCATCACCGTGCCGGAAGAATACGGCGGCGCCGGCCTGGGCTACCTGGCCCACGTGGTGGCCATGGAAGAGATCAGCCGGGGTTCGGCGTCGGTGGCGTTGTCCTACGGCGCGCACTCCAACCTCTGCGTCAACCAGATCAACCGCAACGGCACCCACGAACAAAAACTCAAGTACCTGCCCAAGCTGATCAGCGGCGAACACATCGGCGCCCTGGCCATGAGCGAGCCGAATGCCGGCTCAGACGTAGTCTCGATGAAGCTGCGCGCCGATAAACGCGGCAGTGTGTACGTGCTCAACGGCAGCAAGACCTGGATCACCAACGGCCCCGACGCCAACACCTACGTGATCTACGCCAAGACCGACCTGGAAAAGGGAGCCCACGGCATCACCGCGTTTATCGTCGAGCGCGATTCGAAGGGCTTCAGCCGCAGCAACAAGTTCGACAAACTCGGCATGCGCGGCTCCAACACCTGCGAGCTGTTCTTCGATGATGTCGAAGTGCCGGAAGAAAATATCCTCGGCGTGCTGAATGGCGGCGTGAAGGTGCTGATGAGCGGCCTCGATTACGAACGCGTGGTGCTGTCCGGCGGCCCCACCGGGATCATGCAGGCCTGCATGGACCTGATCGTGCCCTACATCCACGACCGCAAACAGTTTGGCCAGAGCATCGGCGAGTTCCAGTTGATCCAGGGCAAGGTCGCCGACATGTACACCCAACTCAACGCCAGCCGTGCCTATCTGTATGCGGTGGCCCAGGCCTGCGAGCGCGGCGAAACCACGCGCAAGGACGCCGCCGGGGTGATCCTCTACAGCGCCGAACGCGCCACCCAGATGGCCCTCGACGCGATCCAGATTCTCGGCGGCAATGGCTACATCAATGAATTCCCGGCGGGTCGTCTGCTGCGTGACGCCAAGCTGTATGAAATTGGTGCGGGTACCAGTGAGATCCGGCGCATGTTGATCGGTCGCGAACTGTTTAACGAAACCCGCTGAACGGAGCGCGCCCCATGGCAACCCTGCACACCCAGCTCAACCCGCGCTCGACGGAATTCGCCGCCAACAGTGCGGCGATGCTCCAACAGGTCGACGCCCTGCACAGCCTGCTCGCCCAGGTGCAGCAAGGCGGCGGCGCCAAGGCCCAGGAACGCCACACGTCCCGTGGCAAACTGTTGCCGCGCGAACGGATCAATCGCTTGCTCGACCCGGGCTCGCCGTTTCTGGAGCTCAGCCAACTGGCGGCGTATCAGGTGTATGGCGAAGACGTGCCCGCGGCCGGCGTGATTGCCGGGATCGGCCGTGTGGAGGGCGTCGAATGCATGATCGTCGCCAACGACGCCACGGTAAAAGGCGGCTCGTACTACCCGCTGACCGTCAAGAAACACCTGCGCGCCCAGACCATCGCCGAGCAGAACCGCCTGCCGTGCATCTACCTGGTGGACTCCGGCGGCGCCAACCTGCCGCGCCAGGATGAAGTGTTCCCGGACCGCGAGCACTTCGGGCGGATCTTCTTCAACCAGGCCAACATGAGTGCCCAGGGCATTCCGCAAATCGCGGTGGTGATGGGTTCCTGCACCGCCGGTGGCGCCTACGTGCCGGCGATGGCGGACGAAGCGATCATGGTCCGCCAGCAAGCCACCATCTTCCTCGCCGGCCCGCCGCTGGTGAAGGCGGCGACCGGCGAAGTGGTGAGTGCCGAAGACCTGGGCGGTGCCGATGTGCACTGCAAGATCTCCGGGGTGGCCGACCACTACGCCGACAGCGATGAGCACGCCCTGGCCCTGGCCCGGCGCAGTGTGGCCAACCTCAATTGGCGCAAACTGGGCCAACTTCAACAGCGCACGCCGGTGGCGCCGTTATACGGCAGTGAAGAGCTGTACGGCGTGATCCCGGCCGACGCCAAGCAACCGTTCGATGTGCGCGAAGTCATTGCGCGGCTGGTGGACGGTTCGGTGTTCGATGAGTTCAAGGCGCTGTTCGGCACTACGCTGGTGTGCGGCTTTGCGCACCTGCACGGCTACCCGATTGCGATCCTGGCCAACAACGGCATCCTCTTCGCCGAAGCCGCGCAGAAAGGCGCGCACTTTATCGAGCTGGCCTGCCAGCGCGGGATTCCGCTGCTGTTCCTGCAAAACATCACCGGTTTCATGGTCGGCCAGAAATACGAGGCCGGCGGTATCGCCAAGCACGGCGCCAAGCTGGTGACGGCCGTGGCCTGTGCCAAGGTGCCGAAATTCACCGTGATCATCGGTGGCAGCTTCGGCGCCGGTAACTACGGCATGTGCGGCCGCGCCTACGACCCGCGCTTCTTGTGGATGTGGCCCAACGCACGCATCGGCGTGATGGGTGCCGAACAGGCGGCCGGCGTGCTGGTGCAGGTCAAGCGCGAACAGGCCGAGCGCGCAGGCCAGGGTTTCAGCAGCGAAGAGGAAGCCGCGATCAAGCAGCCGATCCTCGACCAGTACGAAACCCAGGGCCACCCCTACTACTCCAGCGCACGGTTGTGGGACGACGGCGTCATCGACCCGTTGCAGACCCGCGACGTGCTGGCCCTGGCCTTGTCCGCCGCACTGAACGCCCCCATCGAGCCGAGCCGCTTCGGCGTGTTCCGCATGTAAATGGAGCTGCACCCCATGAGCGATTTCAACACCCTCGAACTGGTCACCGATCCGCGTGGCTTTGCCACCCTGTGGCTCAGTCGTGAAGCCAAGAACAACGCGTTCAACGCCGAAATGATCCGCGAACTGATCATCGCCCTCGACCAGGTCCAGGGCGATCCGGCCCTGCGTTTTTTGGTACTGCGCGGGCGCGGCAAGCACTTCAGCGCCGGCGCCGACCTGGCCTGGATGCAGCAGTCGGCCGAGCTGGATTACCACACCAACCTGGACGACGCCCGGGAACTGGCGGAGTTGATGTACAACCTGGCCAAGCTGAAGATCCCGACGCTGGCCGTGGTTCAGGGCGCGGCCTATGGCGGTGCCCTGGGATTGATCAGTTGCTGCGACATGGCCATCGGCACTGATGAGGCGCAGTTCTGCCTGTCGGAAGTGCGTATTGGCCTGGCGCCTGCAGTGATCAGCCCGTTCGTGGTGCAGGCGATCGGCGAGCGCGCAGCCCGTCGATATGCCCTCACGGCTGATCGCTTTGGGGGCCAGCGCGCACGGGAAATCGGGCTGCTGGCGGAGAGTTATCCGACGGCCGATCTGGATGTGCAGGTTGAACGGTGGGTCACCAATCTGCTGCTCAACAGCCCGGCGGCCATGCGCGCCAGCAAGGATTTGCTGCGTGAGGTCGGCCATGGGGCGCTCACCCCGGCACTGCGTCGCTACTGCGAAAACTCCATCGCGCGGATCCGCGTCAGCGCCGAAGGCCAGGAAGGCTTGCGCGCCTTTTTGCAAAAACGTGCGCCCAACTGGCAGTCCCAGGAGCCACGGTCATGAAGCCCCTTACCACCGTTTTGGTGGCCAACCGTGGCGAAATCGCCTGCCGGGTGATGCGCACTGCCAAGGCCATGGGCCTGACCACCGTGGCCGTGCACAGCGCCACGGACCGTGACGCACGGCATGCCCGCGAGGCGGATATCCGTGTGGACCTGGGCGGCAGCAAGGCCGCCGACAGTTACCTGCAAATCGACAAGCTGATCGCCGCGGCCCAGGCCAGCGGCGCCCAGGCCATTCACCCGGGTTACGGGTTTCTGTCAGAGAACGCCGGGTTCGCCCGCGCCATTGAAGCCGCCGGCTTGATCTTCCTCGGCCCGCCCGCCTCGGCCATTGATGCCATGGGCAGCAAGTCGGCGGCCAAGGCATTGATGGAAACCGCCGGCGTGCCGCTGGTGCCGGGTTACCACGGCGACGCCCAGGACCTGGAGACCTTTCGCCAGGCGGCCGAGCGCATCGGTTACCCGGTGCTGCTCAAGGCCACGGCGGGCGGTGGCGGCAAGGGCATGAAAGTGGTCGAGGACGTCAGCCAACTGGCCGAAGCCCTGGCCTCGGCCCAGCGTGAAGCGCTGTCCTCGTTTGGCAATGCGCAGATGCTGGTGGAGAAGTATTTGCTCAAGCCGCGTCACGTGGAAATCCAGGTGTTCGCCGACCAGCATGGGCATTGCCTGTACCTCAACGAGCGCGATTGCTCGATCCAGCGGCGCCACCAGAAAGTCGTCGAGGAAGCACCGGCGCCGGGCCTGAGTGCCGAGCAACGCAAGGCCATGGGCGAGGCGGCAGTTCGTGCGGCCCAGGCCATCGGTTATGTGGGTGCGGGCACGGTGGAGTTTCTGCTGGACGCACGGGGCGAGTTTTTCTTCATGGAGATGAACACCCGGTTGCAGGTGGAACACCCGGTGACCGAAGCCATCACCGGCCTGGACCTGGTGGCCTGGCAGATTCGTGTGGCCCAGGGCGAGCCACTGCCGATGACTCAGGAGCAGGTGCCACTGCGGGGGCATGCGATTGAAGTGCGGCTGTACGCCGAGGACCCGGCCAATGATTTCCTGCCGGCCACCGGGCATCTGGCGTTGTACCGCGAATCCACGCCGGGGCCGGGGCGCCGGGTGGACAGTGGCGTCGAACAAGGCGACAACGTGTCACCGTTCTACGACCCGATGCTGGGCAAGCTGATTGCCTGGGGCGAAGACCGCGAGCAGGCGCGTCTGCGGCTGCTGGGTATGCTGGATGAATTTGCCGTGGGTGGCTTGAAGACCAACCTGGGCTTTTTGCGGCGCATCATCGGCCATCCGGCGTTTGCGGCTGCCGAGCTGGATACCGGGTTTATCCCGCGTTATCAGGATGAGCTGCTACCGGCCCCCGGCGAGTTGAGTGATGAGTTCTGGCAGGCCGCGGGCCAGGCGTTCATGCAAACCCGGCCGAGCGCTGATTCCAGTTCACCCTGGGCCGACACCCGTGGCTTTCGCGCCGGGTTGCCCGCCGAGGTTTCCCTGCATTTGAGCTGCAACGGCCAGGATCGCCTGGTCACCCTGCAAGCCGGCGTCAACCCGCCCCGGTTGCACGGCGAGCAGTTGCTGATCGACCGGCAAGGTGTGCGCCGCTCTCATCTGGCGGTGCGCGAGGGCGGCAGCCTGTTTCTGCGTTGGGACGGCGAAGTGCACAGCGTCAGCCTGTTCGACCCGATCGCCGCCGTCGACGCCAGCCAGTCCCATCAGGGCGGCCTGACCGCACCGATGAACGGCAGCATCGTGCGGGTGTTGGTGGACGTCGGCCAAACGGTGGAAGCCGGTACGCAACTGGTGGTGCTGGAAGCCATGAAGATGGAACACAGCATTCGCGCGCCCCATGCCGGGGTGGTCAAGGCGCTGTATTGCCAGGAAGGTGAAATGGTCAGTGAAGGCAGCGCACTGGTGGAACTGGAAGCCGCGAGCTAAAATCTTGTGACCGCCTGCACCACCACACCGATGATGCGGCATTCCTCGCTGAACAGCATTTTCGGGTAAGTCGGGTTGAGCGGTACCAGGTAAAGCTGATCGCTGTCCTTCACCAGTTTGCGCAAGGTGGCCTGGGGATTAAATGCCCATTGGGCCACCACCAGTTTGCCCGGCTCGGGCTGGATGGCTGGGTCCACCAGCACCATCATGCCCTCGGTGATACTCAAGCCGGCGGGGGCGGTCATGGCATCGCCGATCACCCGCAGCCAGAACGCCTTGCCACGGGCCTGATAGTCGCTCATCCGGAAACGTGCAGCACCGTAGGGCCGGGGTTCTTCCTGCAATGGGTACCCTCCTTTCCCTTCGCTCACCGGGTAACGGTAATGGGGGTTGTAGTGCGGCGTTGGCTCCAACTCTTCTTCCACCGGTGCGACCGCTTTTTCGCGAACCACCAGCGCGACCTCAAGGTCGCCAAGGCCCAGTTCGTCCATCACCCGGTTCATGTCGGCAAGGCTCGGCACCCGGCGCTTGTTCAGCCAATGGCCGACTCCGCCCTGGGACATGCCCAGGCGTGAGGCCAACTGATCCTGCGTGACCTTGCGGTCTTTCATGCTGGCCTTGACCAGCGCTATCCATTTATCCATGGGGCCTGACAATACGTTGTGTACTCGCAGCGACAATAAACAGTTTGTAGTAATCAATAAAACGCCATAAATACGATTAGTACTAATATCGGTTGCAGGCTTTCGACATCCACCCAGAGCACCGACTTCATGACGACAACCCCCTATCCCCTGCCCGAAACCTGCGACGAAGACGAGCTGCTGTTCATGCGCAGCAGCGGCGCTGCCCAACGCGCGCTGGACTATTACTTGAAAGAGGATCTCGCCACGCCGTCCGTTGACGACACCTTGTTTGCAGTCAAACCGGGCATCAGTGATGAGGAAGCGCTGGTGCACGCCTCCGACCTGCTGCGCAGTGCCGCAGCCACTGCCTACGAATCGGCAAACAGCAGCCACGGCAACAGCCGGGACCTGGCGTTTTCAGTGGTCTATTTGATTGATATGGCGAAGGTGATGGTGGAGCGGTCGCTACGGCTTTCGACCCGGGAGGCCGAACACTCGGCGAGGATGTAACAGACGCGAAGGAAAAATATTTCTATCTGGCGGATAAAAACATTTGACTTGCAAATGATAATGATTATTATTGGACCTAGCTGATCGCGAGATCAGTCGATAGACCAAGAGACCTTAGGTCGGACTCTTGGAATATCTCCTCATCAGGCTAATCACGGTTTTTGACCCGGCTCTTTGGCCGGGTCTTTTTTTTGCCAGTTTTTCCTGGCGTGGCTTCAGGCTAATGAAGACTGTGTGTTGCTTGATGGCGCGCATGGTAGCAAAAGACTATCGCCAAAAGAAAGTCGATCCGGCGCTCTGGCCCGGTTCTTTCAAAAATAGCACTTGAGAATCAATCTCATAGATTCTAAGCTGCTGCGGCGTCATGGACGACGCCCCCTCTTCCCCCGCAAAAAATTGCATCCAGGCTTTACCCCGCTCCGGTGTAAAATGCCCGCCACAACACTCATATTCAGGCAACCAGACTATGACCGTGGCCTTGACCTCCATCAAGATCAGCACCGACTTCGACAGTGGCAATATCCAGGTGCTCGACGCCAGTGATGCCCACCAGTTGCTGCTGGCCATCAAGCCCGATACACGCAGCCAACACTTCCAGTGGTTCCACTTCAAGGCCGAAGGCATGCACGTGGGCCACAGCCACACCTTTCGCCTGAGCAACGCCGGCCATTCTTCCTACAAGCACGCCTGGAGTGGTTATAACGCCGTGGCGTCCTACGACCATATCAACTGGTTTCGGGTGCCCACCCGCTTTGATGGCGAGACGCTGCACATCACCCTCGAAACCCGGGAAAAACAGGCCTGGTTCGCCTACTTCGAACCCTACAGCCGCGAACGCCATGACTGGCTGATCGACCAGGCGCTGAACCGCGCCGGCACGCAATTGCTGGCCACCGGCAAGAGTGTCGAAGGGCGTGATATCCCGCTGCTGCGCCGGGGCAAAGGCGAGGCCAACAAGCGCAAGGTCTGGATCATCGCCCAGCAGCATCCCGGCGAGCACATGGCCGAATGGTTTATGGAAGGCATCATCGAACGCCTGCAACAGGACGGTGACGCCGAGCTGAAAAAACTGCTGGCCGCCGCCGACCTGTACCTGGTGCCCAACATGAACCCCGATGGCGCGTTCCATGGCCATTTGCGCACCAACGCCATGGGCCAGGACCTTAACCGGGCCTGGCAAAGCGCGAGCCAGGAGATCAGCCCGGAAGTGCTGTTCGTCCAGCAGCAAATGGAAAAGTACGGCGTTGACCTGTTCCTGGATATCCACGGCGACGAAGAAATCCCCTACGTGTTCACCGCCGGCTGCGAAGGCAACCCCGGCTACACGCCCCGCATCGAGCAGTTGGAGAAACACTTCCGCAGCCACCTGAGCGGCCTCACCCGCGACTTCCAGACCGTGCACGGCTACACCCGCGACCTGCCGGGGGAAGCCAACATGACGCTGGCGTGCAACAGCGTCGGCGAGAAGTTCGACTGCCTGTCCCTGACCCTGGAAATGCCCTTCAAGGACAACGACGACGCGCCCAACCCGCACACCGGCTGGTCGGGCAAACGCTCGATGCAGTTGGGCAAGGATGTGCTGAGCACTGTGGCGGACATCGTCGGCGTACTGCGCTGATCCCTGCACCCGGCGACCGCTGCGCAATCGCAGCGGTCGCCGGGCAAGGTGTCAGTCCTTGGTTCCAGTCATGCTTTGCAGCACGCCGTCACGCCGGATCAAACCGTGGAACAGCGCCGCCGCCAGGTGCAACAGCACCGTCAGAAACAGCAAATACGCCAGATACCCGTGAGCCTTGCGCAACACCGCAAACAACGGCGCATTCGCGCCGACCAGCGCCGGCAGTTGCACCGAACTGCTGAGCATCACCGGATCGCCGGCCGCCGAAATCATCGCCCAACCCAGCAGCGGCAACACCAGCATCAGGGCATACAGCACCACATGGGACGCCTTGGCCGCCAGCGCTTGCCACAGCGGCAGGTCCGCGGGAAGCGGCGGCTGACGCGTGGAAAAACGCACGACCAAGCGCACGATCACCAGCGCCAGGATCGCAATGCCCAACGGTTTGTGCAGATGGATCAGCCACTCATGGCGCTCCGACACCGACGCCACCATGCCCGCGCCAATAAACAGCATGGCGATGATCATCAACGCCATCAGCCAATGCAGCAGCCGCGCCAGCGGGGCGAAAAACCGGGGTTGAGCATTCATGGCTTCGACTCCTGTGGGGCGCTGTGCAACTGGCTGACTTCGCTGGTGCGACGCAGGTAAGAACTGGCGTACGCCGCCGAACGGGCGGCCAGCAGTGGGTCATTCGAGGCTTCGATACCGCTCGGCAGAATCAGTGGATCAAAGTTGATGTCGCGGCAGTCGCCGTCCATTTGCGGCTGGCTGCTTTCCAGCACCAGGGTGCCCGCGTTCAGCACTTTGTGCTCGCCGGTCCAGGTCTTGCTGGCGTCGTCCACCGGGTCGCCCGGGTTGGCCAGGGTGACGTTCAACTGCCAGCGCAAAGGGCCGGCTCCCAGGCGCTGCGCCAGGTCTTTTTCAAGGAAATCGCTGCCGGCTGGCGCCGTGGCACCCGGTGCATCCTGGCTTTGTGGCACGACGCCCCAACGCACGGCCTGGCGCTGGCCACTGGCGTTCACCAGGTAAAACGCGTTGATACCGTTATAGGTTTCGGTGGCATAGCTGGCGGACGGCTTGGCGGTCTTGACCCAGGCCAGGAACGGCGAGGTCTCGGGATGCGCCGCGAAAAACGCTGGCATGGCAGTCGGGTTCGGCTTGCCGGTGGCCGGGTCTGGTGCACCGGCCTTGAGCATCGCAAAGAACGCCTCGGGCGTGCCCACCGGGAACACCGGCATGCTGTTCATCCCGGTGCGCCATTGCTGGCCGTTAGCCAAGCTGAACTGCAGGGCGAAACTGCGGATCGGTACGCTGCTGTCCGGCGCATAAGGGTTGCCGCTGGGCAGCGCAAACCGCCCGATAACCGGCGTGCGTGCTTCACTGAAGACCTGGGCACTGGAGTACTGCCGCGCCTCGGGGCTGCTCTCGAAATAACCGGCCACGCACACGCCCTTGGCATGGTTGCGACGGTAACCAGGGTGCAAACCGTTGTTGGTTTCCAGGGCATTGACCAGGGTTTTGGGACGCAACCGTTGTGGGTCGAGGCTGCCATTGACGTAGGCGAACGCCCCGGCCACGACGGCAACCACCACGCCGATGCTGGCCAACCGAATTATCAGGCTTGCGGTGCTCAGCGGCGGACGGGGCGGTGATGAGTGATCTACCATGAAATAACTCCAGGGCCCAAGGCCTTGAGTGGGTGAAACATAAGGTCGGAACACTTGGGACGTACGCCAGCGCACTCTATTCCCTGGCCGGCTGTTTATTTTTATTGGCCTGGAATAACCTTCAACGCCGGACGTCTTCCTAGTCCCAGCGTAGTGACTAGCCAGAATCCCATGCACGAACTCGACGAACAGTTACGTGAACTCATCCCCAGGTTGCGGCGTTTTGCCGTGTCCCTGACGCGTAACAGCAGCAGTGCCGACGACCTGGTACAGGCCAGCCTTGAACGCGCGATCATCAGTTGGGCCGACAAGCGCCTCGAAGGCGACTTGCGCGCCTGGCTGTTCTCGATCCTGTACCGGCAGTTTCTCGACGCCCACCGGCGTTCCCGGCGGTACACGCGCATGTTGGAGTTTTTCACCGGCCGCGATGATTCGCAGCCGTCGGTCGAGCGTACGGTCATCGCGCAATCGACCCTGCAAGCCTTCGATAAATTGAACACCGAACAACGTGCCCTGCTGCTGTGGGTGTCGGTGGAAGGCTTGAGCTACAAAGAAGTCGCCGACATCCTCGAGGTGCCTGTGGGCACCGTGATGTCGCGCCTGTCCCGTGCGCGCCAGGCCCTGCGCCAGCTCAGCGACGGCGAAATCACCAGCCCTGCCCTGCGGATACTCAAATGATCAGCCTGCCTCCCAGCGAACGCGATTWGCATGCCTACGTCGATCACCAGCTCCTGGACGCCGACCGCCGCCAGCTCGAAACCTGGCTGGCGGCCCACCCGGAGGTCGCCGCCCAGGTGCATGCCTGGCAGCAGGATGCACAGCACCTGCGGGCGTCCCTGAGCGGCGCACTGCAACAGCCGGCCAACCCCGAGCTGGACCCGGCCCTGATTCGCCAGCGGGTCAAACGCCAGTCACGCCGTCACCTCGCGACCGCTGCGGTGCTGTTGATCGCCGTGGGCGTGGGCGGCCTCGGCGGCTGGCAGGCCCGCCAGGCAACCCTGGCCGACAACATTTTGCCCATGACCGACGCGATGCAGGCCTACCGCCTGTTCGCCCAGGACGGCATCCTGCCCGCCGACTACCACGTGCAAAGCGATGGCGACATGCAAGGCTGGCTCGACCGTTACTTCAACCAGGCCTACCGCCTGCCAGACCTGAGCCAGGCCGGGTTCAAGGCGGTCAGCGGGCGCCTGCTCAGCACCGAACAAGGCGCGGCGGCCATGGTGCTGTATGAAGACCCGCAAGGGCGGCGCATCAGTTTCTACATTCGCCCGCCGGGCCCGGAAAACAAATTCCTGCCCCGGGGCAGCCGCAGTGCCGACGGGCTGCAGGCCGAGTACTGGTCGGGCGCGGGCTACAACTATGCGATGGTCAGCCCGCAAGACGCTTCAACCACGCAGATGCTCAAGCAGACGATGCGCTTCTAGAAGCCCACATCCAGCACCACGTTGTCGGTGTAGGTGCCGGCCGGTGGTGTGGCCTGGTTGGGATAGATCGCCGCGTTGTAGTTGAACACCTGGCTGCCGGTGCCCAGGCCGTTCCCGGGATTCACCTCCGCCGTGGAGCTGGCGCGCCGGGCGGTGGTCACGCTGCCCCAGCGGGTGGTGGTGGCGCTTTTGAAGATGTCGTAATTCAGGAAGTTGCTCCCCGAGACCATCCGCCGTTGCCCACCCACACTCACCGGGTTCAGGCCGTCGCTGATACCCACGGTGTACGCGCTGCCCTTGGTGCAGGTAATAGTGGCCTGCCCGTTCACGCTGGAAAAACCACTGATCACTGGCGCGCTGCCAAAACTGATATTGGGCGCGGTGATCTGGCAGTCGTTGCTCACCGTCATGCTGACCGTCAGATTAGCCGTACCCGTGCCTGAATCCCGGAAGACACACAGCGTCCCAACCCCCAGGACCGAGCAATAGTTCCAGACCCAGGCGATGCTGAGTGTCTCGGTGTAGAGCCCGGCAGCCACATTGCTTCCCGTGATCGAGCTCAGGTAAAGCGGCAAGGTTTTGGTGCCCGGCCCGGAAACCAGGCCAACGCTTTGAGCAATGCCGGTAGCACCGAAATCGAATTGGACGCCACGGGCAATCGGGTAACTGGTGCTGTTATTGCCGTAAATCGTATAACCGATGACATCCCCGGTAGGCCCCACCATGCCGCTGGTCGCCGAGGTGATGGTTGCATAGAAGTGATCACTGGCCGCCAGCAGCGAGATCAGCGTGGCCCCGCAGTTCAAGCCGGCATTAGTGGTAGAACTGGTCTGGGCGGCGGTGCGTACCGTCATCGAACTGATCGAGCCAAAGCTGGCCGGCGAGGTGGTTCCCGGCACCGTACACGCGGCCATGGCCGGGGTCGAAACCCCCAGGCCCACCAGCACCAGCCATCCAACTATCCATTCCTTGCCCCGCACACTCACACTCCTTATGTCATTGGCAAACCAGCGGCCCGATCAGCGGCACCTGCTCCTCGTTGATATCCAGGTCGAACGTCGCCTGGCAGGTACGCCCCTCCCCCACAGTGACCTGCAAGGTGTTGTGGGCCGCCAGGTTCTCCAGGTACACCAGGCCATCCCAACCCACCACCGCCCGCGCCCCGGTTTGTTCATGGCGCACCTGACTGCCCAGCGGCAGGTCCTGATGCTGGGCATCCACCAGGGTGATACTGGCCGCGACCACCCGACGCAGCGGGAACTCCAACAAGTAGCCACTGCCGCGCCGCACCGCCACGCGCTGCTCGACGTTGGGGGTCTGCACGTTGACCGGCAGGTTCAGCGGGTCGATTTCATATTTGCCGCGGTAGTAAGCGCTGCTCCACGGCACCAGCAGATGCCCGTTGCGATCGGTTTCACCCACCAACTGGTTTTCGTACAGCACCGGCACCCCGGCATAACCGTCGGTGCTCACCACCACAAACGCGTCATTGACCCGGTTGGCCGTGAACACTTGCTTGTCCATCCACACCAGCGAGCCGCTGGCGTCCGCCCAACGAGTCTCGGCGTCGCTGCTGCCGTACACGCCCGCCTGCAATTGCACCGACTGCATGCGCCAGGTCAGGTCGGCCTGGCGATACGCCGGCCCGTCGCCGCTGGCGTAACCCAGGTTGTAGCCCACACCACCCTCGGAGGGCACCGCACGGCTGTAGTTGACGCGCTGGCGACTCTCGCCGGCCTGGCTGCGCTCGTTGCTCAGGGCCAGGCTGCCGTAGATGTCGAACGGGATCACCAACTGCGCCTGCATGGCCCAGTTGCTGTCGCCCACCTCGCGGTTGGCCGACAGATAGAAACTGGTGTTGCGCCACAGCTGCTTGCTCCAGGTCAGGTTCAACAACCGGGTGCGTGAGTCATCGGCGGCCTGCACATCGAAATAGCCGGCGCCGATGCTGCCGTAATCGTTGAGGTTCAGGCTCAGGGTCACCTGTTCGCTGCGCTTGCTGAGGCTGGCGTAAGGGGTGTCGACCAGGGTCAGGTCGGCATACTGGTCGCGGCGCTCCACCCGCTGGTACGACAGGCTGTAGCGCTGGTTGCTGTATTGATAACCGAAGCTCAATTGTTGGCCGGTCTCGCCGTCAAACTGGCTTTGGCTGAGGGCCGTGTTGAGTACGCCGAAGTTGCCCAGCCGGACGTTGCCGCCCAGCCCGCCCAGGGTCAGGTCGCCCGAGGCTTCGGCATGGCTTTCCAGGGTGACGTAGTTCGAGACCCCGTAACGGAACGTGCCGCTGGCCACGCCGGGCCCGTAGCCAAAATCCCGAAGGGTGTAGTCCCGACGTAAATTACCGGCCGCCACCGAAAAATCCGACAAGCCTTTTTGCAGCAGGGTGCTGGTGACGTAGAACGGCACCGTGGTCGACACTTGCCGGCCCAGGGCATCGGTGGTGACCACCACGGCTTCCCCCGCACCGTTGATAAACGGAACGTTGGTCAGGGTGTAAGGGCCCGGCTGCAAGTCGGCGCTGCTGGATTTGTAGCCGTTGATAAACAGGTCCACCGACGACGGCACCGCCGCCTCCCCGGCAAACTGTGGCAAGGGATAGGTCACCAGGTCGGGGCGTACGCCGAAGTCCCGCGACACTTGCACCCCGCCCAGGCGCACCGAACTGCTCCACGGCAATGCACCGCTGATCACGTCGCCCGCCTCGTAGGTCAGCAGGCGCTCATCGTCGGAAAAGCGCCAGGTGGTGTCATAGCGCCGATAGCCATTGTTCAGGGCGCTGCCACTCGTCTGGCCGCCAAACGTGGTGCGGTATTGGCCGGTATTGGAGAGGGTGCCCCACGTATCGAACAGCCGCAGTTCGTTGAAGACGCCCAGGTAAGTGCCGGCATCATCGGTGTCATTGAGGTAGGCATCGTAGTTGAGCAACGCACCAAAACTGGTGAGCGCCTCGCTGCGCGGATAGTTATTGCGGTGGCCGATAAACTGCTCCGGCAGCCACGCCGGAGGCACCGTTAGCATCAGGCGCTGGCCCTGGCTGTCATAGTCAGTGTGCAGGCCGGGCACGTGGTCCAGCGCGACCTCGCTGGTGATCTCAGCCGGCAGTTTCATGCCGACGTCCCGCAACGTCGCCGCCGGCAGAAACAACCCGCCGGCACGCTGATCCACAGCGACCACCCGGCCGGTGTCCATCTGGTTGACCACCAGTTCGAGGAACAACTGTGCATCGGCAACAGCCTCCATACTGCTGGGGGGCGGTGGCAACGGAGCGGCCACGCCAAGCGGCGCAAGCGCCAGGCCAGACAGGCCTCCCACCACCCACACCGATCGCCATAGACTGCGAGCCCGATCATGGCTCACCAAGGCTTTGTGTCCATCAATGGACATCTCCATCCGTTAAGACCAAGGGCCGCTCCATGCCCTATTCCATTGCGTTACCGTCCCGGTGCAAGGCTCTCCAGTTGCGTTGCGCCATTGACCCGCACCTGCAACGGCTGATCGCCAGCGACCCCTTCCGGCACCGGCCAGCGCATGGTCGCCCCCGGCAGCACATAGCCCAGCAGGCCGTCCACCAGCGGCCGGGTTTGCCCGCCCTGCTTGAACGCCACATCGGTCAGTCGCGCGTGCACCGCGCCCTGGTTGCGCATCTCCACGTAATTGCGCCCGCCGACGCTGACTTTTTTCCAGCTCAGGTCAGGTTTGCCCGCGCCCTTGGGGTCGCGTTGGCGGGTGGCGTCTTCCTTGCTCCACAGGCCTGCGCCGTAGGCGAACAAGGGCACCGAATAGCGCATCTGAAAGCGGATCGCGGCGGCTGTCTTGCCGTCAGCGGCGGGCGTTTCAGGGGCGGCCGCGGGAATTTCGTCGATGATGATCCGATACGCCAGCTCCTGGCCCGGCGGCACTTCCCGGGTCCGGGTCAGGCGCACCAGTTGTTTTTGCCCCGGCTCGATCTTCGCCACCGGCGGGCTGCCGATCACGTCGCGCTGGTTCTGGTACTGCTCGTCAAACCCGCCCTGGCTCCAGGCAAACACTCGAATCTGCAGGTTGGCGGTCTCTGTACCGCGGTTCTCCAACCACAAGGCGCTGGCCTGTTGATCGGCCTCCAGCACCGGGTCGATGGGCCAGATCAGCACTGAGCTGGCGGCCTGGGCCTGCCCCGCACCCAACGCCACCAAACCGATAAAACCCGCAACCCAATACCGCCGGGAAGCTGCAAACATAGATTTCACTCCTTATGCCAATCGCCTTACCAGGACAGCTGCACCTGCAGCACGTCGCTGTACGTCCCCCCAGGCTGATTACCCGGTAACACCACCCGGCCGTAAATCGGCAGGGTTATAGCGTTTGCGTTGCTGTAGCTCACGCTGACGCTTTGGCTGATCCCCAGGCTTTGGCTAAATGCCGCGTCCCGAAACAGCTGATACGCCACTTGGGCACTGCCGCTATTGAGCTGCATGCGCCGGCCACCGACGTTGTGCAAACCGCCATCCACGGTCATGTTCAAGGTGACGCCCGGCGTGCATTGCAGCGTTACCCCGCCGCTCAGCGCCACCGAGACCGTACTGGTCGACAACGACGAATAGCTGCCGAACGCCAGGCTGCCGTAATTCGTGCCGCCGCCCACCACCAGGCAGCCCGCGGCAATCGTCGCGCTGACCTGGATCGTCTGGCTGGTCACCGCCAGCAACGACAACGGCATCCCCCAACCCGTGATGACCGCCAGCGTCGCCCAGCAGGCCCGTTTCATGGCACTAGAACGTCAGTTGCACGGACACCGTGTCGGTGTAGGTACCGGCCGGCAGCCCCGTCTTGCCCACGGCCTGGCCGTAGATATTCACGGTTTGCGCAACGCCGGTGCTCGGGGCCAGGTTGATGGTGCCGTTGATCGCCAGGATCGATGAATGCCCGGTGTCGGTGTAGAAGTCGTACGGCACGTAATTGGCGACGCCGTCGTACAGCGCCCGGGTGCCGCCGGTGGATTGGCCGTCATGGGACCCGGCCCCCACAGTGATCACCGGCGAGGTGCCCGATGAACACTGAATCGACAAGGCTCCCCCGCCGCCGCCCAGCACCTGGCCGGACTGCGTGGTGAACTGGCTGTTGGTGGTACCGAAATTGATCGTACCGAAGTTCAACCCGGTGGTGCCGCCGACGCCGTTGACCAGGCAACTGTTGGTCAGGATCAGGGTCGAGCTGATCTGCCCGGTGACCGTAGTGGCCGCCTGGGCACTCGACACCCAGACCAGTGCCATCAGTGGAAAAACTGCTTTCGAGACAAGTGCATGCATGATGTCCATCCTCAAGGTTTACCAATCCAGAGTCACCGTCAGGGTGTCTGTGTAGATGCCGGCCGGTAGGGCCCTGGTATTCGCCACCACCGAGCCGAATACCGGGATCGGTACTTGTGCGCCCTTGGTCACGACGAAATTGCGTTGCTGGCCGATGCTGTAGGTGTTCCGGCCTGCGGGGTCGGCCGACAGCCGATACGGTATGGTTTGCCGGCCATTGCTCAGGCGCCGGGTGGTGCCGTCGCCATGAGCGCCGCCGTCGATGGTCACGGTGAAGCTGCTCACCACCGACGGGTTGCAGGAGACCGCCAGCGCCGCCTTGTGGCCGTCACTGACACTGGCACCCAGGCGGTTGTCCCAGGTGGGCCCGTGGCTGCCAAAGTCCAGCAAGGCCGAGCCTCCGTCGGGGCTGACCGGCGCGCTGTCGGTGCCTTTGCTCACCTGGCAACTGGCAGTAATCACCAGCCGCGCGTGAATCTGCCCGGTGACCGCAGCCGCCTGGGCGTCCTCCGCCAGGAGCAGCAGGCCGCCCAGCGCGATACAGGCAAAGGCCCGGCTTACCATGTCACCGTCACTTTGAGCAGGTCGGAATAACGCCCCACCGCCGGCACTTCCTTGAGCGGCTCAATGCGCCCATAGAGCGGCAGGTCCACCGTGCCGGAATCAGGCACGCGGCCACTCACCGGTACGTCCACGGCCAAGGGGATGCGACGCGCCGCGTCGGCATAAATGCGGTAAGGAATGGGTTTGATCGAAGGAGTAGCGGCGCCCAGGTAACGCACCTCACCCACGCCGCCATGCAGGCCGCCGTCGACACGCATCTGATACGGCGTATCCGGGTTGCACTCCAGGCGTGGCTGGCGCTGGCTGATCAAGGCAGCACTCAACGGGCCCGCCGGGTCATCCAGACGGGAACTGCTGCCAAAATCCAGCACGCCGAGCTGCTCGATGCCGGCCTCGCGGGCGGTGCCCACCAGTTGGCAACCGCGCTGCACGTCGATGCGCACTTCAACCTGGAGCTGAGCGCCATAAACCGTGTTGCAGAGCATCGCGCTCATGATTGCCAAGACTGCGTGTCCCTTCACTGCCCCAAATCCTTATACAGGGGTGACTGCTTTGTATGAGGGTAGTCACTCAAGGGGATTCCGCCAGTCAGGTCACTGGTTTGGATCCCATTGAGCCATGCCTTTTCCAGATAGCTCGTGCCGCGCTTCCCTATTGGTCAAACCGCAACCGGCGCTCTAAAGTGGGCGACCACCGAAACACAGAGTGACTGACATTGGCTGCGTTACCGCCCCTGCTCAAACGGTTGCTGGGTAAACCTGCGGCGCCTGATTCCGCCCCCGGCATTACGACATTTTTCCAGGACAAGGCCCGGCAACAGGGCTACACCCTCAGCGCCAGCCAGCTGCAGGTCATCGCGTGCATGGCCCGGCAAACCGCCCACCTGCTGGCCCGGCGTCCAACCCGCAGCCTGTACCTGCACGGTGCCGTGGGCCGGGGCAAAAGCTGGTTGCTGGACGGTTTTTTCCAGGCGCTGCCGATTGCTGAGAAGCAGCGCGTGCACTTTCACGATTTTTTCGCCCGCCTGCACCGCGGCATGTTTACCCATCGCCAGCAGCGCGACGCCCTGGCCGTGACCCTGGACGAACTGCTCGAAGGCTGCCGCGTGTTGTGCTTCGACGAGTTTCACGTGCATGACATCGGCGACGCGATGCTGATCAGCCGTCTGTTCAAGGCCCTGTTCCGGCGCGGGGTGTGGGTGCTGGTAACCTCCAATTACCCGCCCGCCGGGTTGTTGCCGAACCCGCTGTACCACCAGCGCTTCAAGCCGGTGATCGAGCTGATCAGTGCGCGCATGGACGTGATGGAAGTCAGCGCGCCCCAGGATTATCGCGGCCTGGCCCAGGCCCATGGCGAGCAGCGTTTCACCACCGGTCAGTTCGTCTGGCCGGGTACACCTGCGCAACGCGAGGCCCTGGGGCTGCCGTCAGCGGATCACGCCCCGATCAGCCTGGCTGTCGGTGCCCGGCAACTGATTGCCCGCAGGCACCAGGGCCGCAGCATCGCCTTCACCTTCAGCGACCTGTGCGAGCAACCGACCGCCGTCATGGACTATCTGCAACTGTGCCGCGACTACGACCGCTGGATCATCGATGGCCTGCCACACCTGGCGGATTGCCCGATTGCCGCCCAGCAACGCTTTATCAACCTGGTGGACGTGCTTTACGACCAGGACAAGCAACTGACGCTGATCGGCGAGCAGCCGCTGGAGCAATCCCTGAGCGGCCAGGCCATCGACCTGGCGCGCACCGCCAGCCGCCTGGGGCAGTTGCAGAAGATCGGGCCACAACCCGCTATCATGAGCGCCATTCACGCCCCTATTGCCGAGTGACACGCTGTTCATGGATACCCTTGCCCAACTCAAGGCCGGCCAATTGGCCGGTATCAAACGCCTGGACCTGCGCTGCGGGCTGACCGAGTTCCCCCGGGAAATCTTCGACCTGGCCGACTCCCTGGAAATCCTCAACCTCACCGGCAACGCCCTCAGCAGCCTGCCGGATGACCTGCACCGCCTGCCCCATTTACGCGTGCTGTTCTGTTCGGAAAACGCCTTTACCGAGCTGCCGGAATGCCTGGGCCAATGCGCACAGCTGAGCATGATCGGCTTCAAGTCGAACCAGATCAGCAGCGTCCCGGCGGCCGCCTTGCCACCCTTGCTGCGCTGGCTGATCCTCACCGACAACCGCATCAGCCAGTTGCCAAGCGAACTGGGTGAACGGCCATTGCTGCAAAAACTGATGCTGGCCGGCAACCATTTGGAGCATCTGCCGCCAAGCCTGGCCCAGTGCAAAAACCTCGAACTGATCCGCATCGCCTCCAACCGCCTGACCCGCCTGCCGGACTGGTTGCTGACCCTGCCGAGCCTGACCTGGCTGGCCTACGCCGGCAACCCGGTGGAAATGGCCGTGGAAGTGGCTCGCGATGACGCCACGCCGAACATTCCCTGGTCAGAGTTGGCGCTGGGCGAGGTGCTCGGCGAAGGCGCTTCGGGGATCATCCGCAAGGCGTCCTGGACCCCGCCCACCGGGCCGGCCAAGGCGGTCGCGGTCAAACTGTATAAAGGCAGCATCACCAGCGACGGCTCGCCGTTACACGAAATGCACGCCTGCATCGCCGCCGGGTTGCATGCCAATTTGATCAAGGTAGAAGGCCGGGTCGTCGGCCATCCCGAAGGCCAGGCAGCGCTGGTGATGCAACTGATCGACCCGAGCTACCGCAACCTCGCGGCCCTGCCGAGCCTGGCGTCGTGCACCCGTGACATCTACGAACCCACCACCCGCTTCAGCGCGGACGTGGCGTTGCGCATGGCGCGAGGCATCGCGTCAGTGGCGGCGCACCTGCACGAGCAAGGCATCACCCACGGCGATCTGTACGGCCATAACATTCTGTGGAATGAAGCCGGTGAGTGCCTGCTTGGGGACTTTGGTGCCGCGTCGTTTCACGCCACGGTCGACAGCCTGGAAACCCGGGCGTTGCAGCGTATCGAAGTGCGGGCGTTCGGGGTGTTGCTGGGGGAGTTGCTGGAACGGATTGATGCGGGGTTGAGCGAGGAGAAACGCGTGGCACTGGAAAGCTTGCGGGATAACTGCTGCCAGCCGGATGTGCTTGCCCGGCCTGGGTTCGAGGAAATCACAACTCTGTTGCGGTCTTCCTAACTCCGCTAAACCAAATGTGGGAGCGGGCTTGCTCGCTCCCACATTTAGATGGGGTTCTCACATCAAATGAGCGTTAACCCGCCAACCCGACAAACATATCCTGCACATCGTCATGGTTGTCCAAACCTTCCAGGAAGGCTTCGACTTCGGCCATCTGCTCATCGCTCAAACCGCTCACCGGGTTTTTCGAGATGTAGCCCAGCTTGGCCGACAACACGGTGAAGCCCTGCTCCGGCAACGCTTTCTGTACGGCGTCCAGGTCGGTGGTTTCGGTGATGAACAGGGTGGTGCCTTCTTCCTCGCCTTCCTCGAAATCCTGCGCACCGGCTTCAATCGCGGCCATTTCCGGATCGGCGTCCGGGCTGTCCGGCGAGGCTTCGATCAGGCCCACATGGTTGAAGTCCCAGGCCACGGAGCCGGAAGCGCCGAGCTGGCCCTTGCGGAATGCCACGCGGATTTCCGCCACGGTGCGGTTGATGTTGTCGGTCACGCATTCAACGATCAACGGCACCTGGTGCGGGGCAAACCCTTCGTAGGTCACGCGGTGGTATTGCACGGTCTCACCGAGCAGACCGGCGCCTTTCTTGATCGCGCGTTCCAGGGTTTCCTTGGGCATCGAGGCCTTTTTGGCCTGCTCCACCACCAGGCGCAAATGTGCGTTGGTGGCGGTGTCGGCACCGTTGCGGGCGGCAATGGTGATCTCTTTCACCAGCTTGCCGAAGATCTTGCCCTTGGCATTGGATGCCGCTTCTTTATGTTTGACTTTCCACTGTGCGCCCATGACTCACTCTCTTGATGTCCATCGCGCCGAGACGTCTACTGGCCGGCGCTTTGGGGGCAGAGTTTATAGCGCTGAAACACTCTAATCCACCAAAAAACCGGCCATGTCCCTCAGGTGCGCAAGGGATTGATTGCGCGCTCACGGTCCGGCACAAAGTCGCCCACCTGCGCCAGCACTGCGGGCCTGGCATTCCAGTAGGGCATCAACACCAGCGAGGAAAACAGCGCAGCGCCGGCAAACACGATAAACACCGTGACCGTGTCAAAGTAGCCCGGCAGCAAGCCGCCGAGGATCGCCCCCACCGAACCGCAACCGTTGACGAACCCCGCCGCCGTCGCGCCGGCCTTGGCGGTGCCGAAGTCAATGGCGGCGGTGCTGCTGATCATCGAGTCCGGCCCGTACAGGGTCAGGCCCATCACAAACAGCAGCGCCATCACCAGCGCCACGCTGCCAGTGTGCAAGGCGCCCATGAACAGTGCCAGGGCCACGGTCAGCGCCAGCAGGCTGAGGACACAGGCCGGCATGCGCCGCGCACCGAACAACTTGTCGGAAGCCATGCCGATCATGATCGGCCCCAGCAATCCCGCCAGCTCGAACGCCGTCGGCACAATCGCCGCGCCGACCTTGCCCACCGACGGCATCTGCTCATACACAATCACCGGCCCCCACAGCAGGATGGCGTAACGCGCCGGTTTCAACAGAAAGTACGCCAGCCCCAGGGTCAACACGGTGCGGTTGCGCAAGATGGCCCGCAGCGGTTCCAGCACGCTGGCGTTCTTCTCGGCGGCCGTCTGTTCCGGCTCGGGCTCCACTGCCGGCAACCCCACATCCTGTGGCGTGTTGCGCTGGAAGATGAAGAACAGCACCGCCACCACGAAGACCACCGCGGCACTGGAGATAAACGCCGCATGCCAGGTGCCGATCAGCGTATAGGCCCACCACCCGGCAAACGGCGACGCCACCAGGCCACCAAAGGCATAGCAAGAACTCCAAAGGCCCAGCACCMGCMCCCGCTGCTGCGCCGGGAAGAAGCTGCCAAGGTTCTTGCACAGCCCCGACCAGCCGGTGGACTGCGCCAGGCCCTGAATCAGCATGCAACTGATAAAGATCGGCAACGTGGCGAACGTGCCCATCACCAAGGCGGCAGCGGCGGAAATCAGCAACCCGCCGAGCACCACCACACGCGGCCCGAAACGGTCGGCGAGCATGCCCCAGGTGAACTGGCCAACGGCATAGGCCGCGAGGTAGATGCCATCCAGGTTGGCCATCATCATCTTGTCCAGCGGGAAACTCGGGTCGTCGACGATCCCCAGTTTGGCCACCGAAAAGGCTTTGCGGGTGAAATAGAAGGCCGCGTACGCCAGCCAGGTGATAGCGAAAATCTGCACGCGCCAACGCTTGATGTTACTCAAGGGAGTATTCATGGTGGTTCTGACCTCGGGTGTGAGTGTGCCGGCAGAATGAAAAGCAAACGCCTGTATTTTTATTGTTGAGCACTGCAATACCGACGCCTCGGAGGTCGCGGTACTGGTCAGATGAGCCCTGCTGGTAAGCACGCAAAGACCCATGGCCGCCTTAGGTGCAGGACTCGACCCGCGGCGACTGAGGGCTATCAAAGCAATGGCTGACTAATAGGTAAAATCGATTTATCGTATTTCAAATATAAGCTGAGCTTGTAAGAGGATTCGCGATGTCGGTGTCCCACGCCCAACTCAAAGCCTTCCATGCGGTGGCCGTGCACGGCAGTTTTACCCTGGCCGCCGAGCGCTTGTTCCTCAGCCAGCCGGCCATTTCCGACCAGGTGCGCAAGCTCGAAGAACGCTTCGGCGTACTGCTGTTTCATCGCAACAAACGTTCAGTGCGGTTGACCGACCTGGGGGAGCGGCTGTTAAGCGTCACCCAGCGCCTGTTTGCGGTCGCCGCCGAAGCCGAAGAGCTGCTGCAGGATTCCCGCGCCTTGCAAACCGGCACCCTGACCCTGGCGGTGGATGCCCCCGTGCATGTGTTGCCGCAGATCGCGCGCTTCTGCCAGTTGTACCCGGGCATCAGCGTGAAGATCGAAACCGGCAACACCGATGAATCGCTGTTTCGCCTGTACCACTACCAGGCTGACCTGGCGCTGCTGGGCCGCGATGTGGACGACGAGCGGCTGCTGTCACTGCCGCTGCCCGATGACCAACTGCTCGCGTTTGTTTCCCGTCACCATCCGTGGGCGGGCCGCGAGTCCATCTGCCTGGCGGACCTGGACGACACGCCGCTGGTGTTGCGGGAAATCGGCTCGGTCACCCGCCAGACCCTGGAGCAGGAAATGCACCAGGCCGGGCTGCGGATTCGCCCGGCCATTCAGGTAGAAGGCCGGGAGGCGGCGCGGGAGGCGGTGGTGGTGGGGATTGGCGTGGGGGTGGTGTCTGCTGCGGAATTTGGCGCGGACTCGCGGGTGTATGCGATGCCGATCCGCGACTGCACCCAGCGGATGAAGGAAACGCTGGTGTGCTTGAAAGAGCAGAGCTCGCGGCGGGTGGTGGCGACGTTTCTGGAGATTGTGCGGGAGAGTTTGCGGTGAACTCACGGGCCTCATCGCGGGCAAGCCCGGCTCCCACATGTTGATTTGTGAACATCGGTCAACTGTGGGAGCGGGCTTGCTCGCGAAAGGGCCAACTCGATCTTCAGCCAACCCCCACTCAGGGCGCCAATTCGAAAAACGCCTGAATCAACCGCAACTCCCGGCGCCGCTCCATGCACCCGATCACATGCCGGTTCACCAGTCCCTCCCCGTGGATCGGAATCGCATGCACCCGTGGGTCCCGGCTGACCTCCATCGACGACACCACGCCCACCCCCAATTCAGCCGCTACCGCTTCCGTCACCGCCTCACGGCTGTCCAGTTCCAGCAACACCTTGGGCTGCACGCCGGCCAGGGCGCAGGCATCGTCAAAGGTACGGCGGGTAATCGAGCTGGGCTCACGCAGCACCATGATCACCTGATCCAACTGCTCCAGCCGAATCCCCGCAGGCTCCGCCAGCCACGGATGCCCGGCCGGCACCAGCGCGCAAATCCGTGACTCGATCAACGGCTGCAGGTGCAGGCCCTTGCGCGGTTCCACCTCCGTCAACACCGCCACATCGGCCCGCTCCGACAGCAGGGCGGCGAGGGTTTCCTGAGCGTTGCCCAGGCGCAGATTCACGGTAATCCCCGGGTACCGCTCCCGCAGGCGAGCCAGCATCGGCATGACCATGTGCGGCCCGTCCGCCGCCACTTCCAGGCGCCCGGTGAGCAGTTGCCGGTTGGCCTCCAGCAAGGTCTGCGCCTCTTCCACCAGGCCGAAGATCGCCCGGGTGATGGCCGCCAGCTTGGTGCCCTCCTCGGTCAACGCAACCTGCCGGGCGGTACGTCGGAACAGCGCGATCTGGTAGTGCTCCTCCAGCGCCTTGATATGCCCGGTCACCGCCGGCTGGCTGATGAACAGCCGCTCGGCCGCCCGGGTAAAACTGCCCTCACGGGCCACGGCATCAAACGCACGCAGTTGAAACAGGTTCATAGCTATCGGCCTCACTGATAGCTCGCATAACAACAAACAATTTGATTGATGACAAGCCAAACTGCAATTTATGCCCCGTAGCTTCATCCCAACGTTTTGCGAGGACATGAGAATGAGTACTGCCGCGCCGATCCTGCTGACCCCCGGGCCCTTGACCACCTCGGCCCGCACCCGCCAGGCCATGATGGTCGACTGGGGTTCATGGGATGACCGCTTCAATCAACTGACCGCCAGCCTGTGCGAGCAACTGCTGGCGATCGTCAACGGCACCGACAGCCACCATTGCGTGCCGTTGCAAGGCAGCGGCACCTTCGCGGTAGAAGCGGCCATCGGCACCCTCGTCCCGCGTGACGGCAAGGTATTGGTGCTGATCAATGGCGCCTACGGCAAGCGCCTGGCGAAGATTTGCGAAGTGCTCGGCCGCGCGTTCAGCACCTTTGAAACCGCCGAAGACGAACCCACCACCGCCGCCGACGTCGACCGCCTGTTGCACGCCGACAAGAGCATCACCCACGTCGCGCTGATCCACTGCGAAACCAGCACCGGGATTCTCAACCCGCTGCCCGAGATTGCCCAGGTCATCGCTCGTCACGGCAAGCGCCTGATCATCGACGCCATGAGTTCCTTCGGCGCGCTGCCGATCGACGCCCGTGAAGTGCCGTTCGACGCACTGATCGCCGCTTCCGGCAAGTGCCTGGAAGGCGTACCGGGGATGGGTTTTGTGTTTGCTGAAAAACAGGCACTGGCCGCAGCCCAAGGCAACAGCCATTCACTGGCAATGGACCTCTTCGACCAGCACAGCTACATGGCCAAGACCGGCCAATGGCGCTTCACCCCACCGACCCACGTGGTGGCGGCGCTGCACGAAGCCCTGCTGCAATACAACGAAGAAGGCGGCCTGCCCGCCCGCCACCAGCGCTACGCCGACAACTGCCAGGCGCTGCTGGACGGCATGGCCGAACTGGGCCTGCGCAGCTTCCTGCCCGCCGCGATCCAGGCGCCGATCATCGTCACCTTCCACGCGCCGAAAGACCCGCGCTACCGGTTCAAGGAATTCTACGAACGGGTCAAGGCCAAGGGTTTCATCCTCTATCCCGGCAAATTGACCCAGGTGGAAACCTTCCGCGTGGGCTGCATCGGCCATGTGAACCAGGCCGAAATGCAAGCAGCTGTCGCGGCAGTCGCCGAGGTGCTGCAAGAAATGAACGTGCTCGACATCTGACTGCCAACTTCCAACAGGATCTGAACCATGAACTACGCAAACCCAACCAAGCTTCAAGCCGCGATCCTCGACTGGGCCGGCACCGTGGTCGATTTCGGCTCGTTCGCACCGACGCAGATTTTTGTCGAAGCCTTCGCCGAGTTCGACGTACAGGTCTCCATCGAAGAAGCCCGTGGCCCGATGGGCATGGGCAAGTGGGACCACATCCGCACCCTGTGCGACCAGCCGCAGGTGGCCGAGCGTTACCGCAAAGCCTTTGGCCGCACGCCCACCGATGATGACGTCACCGCCATCTACCAGCGCTTCATGCCGTTGCAGATCGAGAAAATCGCCGAGCACTCGGCCTTGATCCCCGGCGCCCTGGACACCATCGCCAATCTGCGCCAGCAAGGGATCAAGATCGGCTCGTGCTCCGGCTACCCCAAGCAGGTGATGGACAAGGTCGTCGAACTGGCCGCCACCAACGGCTACGTGGCCGACCACGTGGTAGCAACCGACGAAGTGCCCAACGGCCGCCCATGGCCGGCCCAGGCGCTGGCCAACGTGATCGCCCTGGGTATCGATGATGTGGCGGCCTGTGTGAAGATCGACGACACCGTGCCGGGCATCCTCGAAGGCCGTCGCGCCGGGATGTGGACCGTGGCGCTGACCTGTTCGGGCAACGCCCTGGGCCTGACCTACGAACAGTTCCGCGCGCTGGACGCCGGCACACTCGCCAGCGAACGCAAGCGCATCCAGGCCCTGTTCGAAGGCTCGCGCCCGCACTACATGATCGACACCATCACCGACCTGCCGGCAGTGATCGACGACATCAACCAGCGCCTGGCACGGGGCGAAATGCCGCAGGGCAACTGATCGAGATCAAAAGATCGCCTCTGCACCCTCCTCTCATGGGCAAACCTCGTAAAACAGGCTTACATTGAAAGGACTCCGTCGCGAAAGAACGGAGGTTTGCCCTGATGAGTGAGGAAGAAAGCGATGCCCTGGAAAAATTCCGATACGCGTTACAGCACCATGTCGATTGCGTTGCACTGGCTGATGGTGGTGCTGCTGGCGGTGGTTTACGCCTGCATTGAGTTACGCGGGCAGTTTCCCAAAGGCAGCGGCGGCCGTACGTTGATCGTGGAAATGCACTTCATGTTCGGCCTGACCGTGTTTGTGCTGGTGTGGCTACGGTTGTTCGCCCGCAGCCTGGGCGTGGCGCCGAAGATCGTGCCGGCGCCGCCCCAATGGCAAACCCTCCTCGCCACCCTCATGCACATGGCGCTGTATGCCTTGATGATAGGCATGCCCATCGCCGGCTGGCTGATTGTCAGCGCCGAGGGGCATTCGGTGATGTTCTACGGTATCGAGTTGCCACCGCTGATCGCCGAAAACAAGGCCCTGGCCAAGGAGATTGAGCACTGGCACGTGCTGTTCGGCAAGATCGGTTACTGGCTGATCGGGCTGCACGCGTTGGCGGCGATCGTTCACCATTACATCCTGCGCGACAACACAGCGCTACGAATGATGCCTGGCAAGAGAGGGAGCATTCAGTAAACCCCCCAGGAGCGACACAGCTCCAATGTGGGAGGCTTGCTGTGGTGAACGGGCTTGCTGTGGTGAGCGGGCTTGCCCCGCGCTGGGCTGCGAAGCAGCCCCATCAATCTGTGGTGAACCCGACGGGGGGCAAGCCCCCTCACCACAGGACAAGCCCCTCACCCCAGCAAGCCAGCTCCTGCATTAACCGGGCGCAACAGGGAAACCCCGGCGGCCTTGCAAGCCGCCGGTATGAACGAAGATCAGGCGGGTGCCAGGGGCAAAGTACCCCGCCTCAACCCGCTGCTTCAACGCCAACAACGCCTTGCCGGTGTACAGCGGCTCCAGCGGCAGGCCACAGGCTTGCTCGGTGGCGTCGATAAATTCCAGCAACCCTGGATCCACCTTGGCGAAGCCGCCCCGGCTGGCGTCCAGCAATTCATAACCCTCGTGCACCAGCGCCTGTACCTGCTGCGCCACCCCGTGGTCATCGGGCACCGCCAGCGCGCCGTACACCGGATGCGCGCCCGCCTCGGCCAGCACCAGTCCCGCCAGCGTGGTGCCCGTGCCGGCTGCCAGCCACCAACCGTGATAGTCCGTCCAGCCCAGGCCGTTCAATTGCGCCTGCGCCTGACTCACCAACACCCCGCAGCCCGACGCCCCCGCCAGGCCACCGCCACCTTCGGGCACCGGATGCAGGTGTGGATACTGCTCGCGCCACGGCAGCCAGAAACCCGGTTCATGGCGCGCGCGATAGCCGCCATAACCCAACCAGTGCAATTGCATGCCAAAGGCTTTGAGGTCGAGCACTGTGGGGGTGTCTTGCGGATGGCCACGCAGCAGGCCAACGGTAGGAAAGCCGAAGCGTTTCCCGGCTGCCGCCAGTGCATGCAGGTGATTGGAGTAAGCGCCGCCCAGGCTGATGATCCCGCGGGCACCCGCAGCCCGGCCTCGGGCCAGGTGCTCGGTGAGCTTGAACCATTTGTTGCCGCTGATCAGCGGGTCGATGCGGTCCAGGCGCAGCACGGCGACCTCCACCGGCCCCATCCACTCCAGCTTCAGGGGTTCAAGGGGCGCGTGGGGAAGCCAGTCGAAAGGACCCATGAGGGCAGTTCTGCACAAGAAAAGGGGCGGTAGTCTACCACCGCCCCTTGGGGGTTTTTACAGCTCGGCCGCCAGGCGCGAACCCTGGTTGATGGCGCGCTTGGCATCCAGCTCGGCCGCCACATCCGCACCGCCGATCAGGTGCACGTTCTGCCCGGCAGCCACCAGGCCGTCCTGCAGTTCCCGCAGCGGGTCCTGGCCGGCGCAGATCACGATGTTGTCCACCGCCAGCACCTTCGGTTCACCCTCGGCGCCGATGCGGATGTGCAAGCCTTCATCGTCGATCTTCAGGTACTCGACGCTGTTGAGCATTTGCACCTGCTTGTTCTTCAAGCCCGTGCGGTGGATCCAGCCGGTGGTCTTGCCCAGGCCGTCGCCGACCTTGGAAGCCTTGCGCTGCAACAGGAACACTTCGCGTGCCGGCGCATGGCGCTCGGGCTTGATCCCGGCCACACCGCCGCGGGCTTCCAGGTGGGTGTCGATGCCCCACTCTTTCCAGAACGCCTCGCGGTCCAGGCTGGTAGACACGCCCTGGTGCACGAGGAATTCCGACACGTCAAACCCGATACCGCCGGCACCGATCACGGCCACGCGATGGCCCACCGGCTTGCGCTCCAGAATCACGTCCAGGTAACTCAGCACCTTGGCGTTTTCCACGCCGGGAATTGCCGGTGTACGCGGCGCAATGCCGGTGGCCAGGATGATTTCGTCGTAACCGCCCGCCACCAGTTGCTCAACGTCGACCCGGGTGTTCAGGCACAGCTCGACATGGGTGGTCTGCAACTTGCGCTTGAAGTAGCGCAGGGTTTCGAAGAACTCTTCCTTGCCCGGCACGCGCTTGGCGATGTTGAACTGGCCGCCAATCTCGCTGGCCGAATCGAACAGGGTCACCTGGTGCCCGCGCTCGGCGGCAACGGTGGCCGCCGCCAGGCCCGCAGGGCCGGCACCGACCACGGCGATTTTCTTGATCTGCTTGACCGGCAAGTAGTTGAGCTCGGTCTCGTAGCACGCGCGCGGGTTGACCAGGCAGGTGGTCAGCTTGCCGCCGAACGTGTGGTCCAGGCAGGCCTGGTTGCAGCCGATGCAGGTGTTGATTTCATCAGCGCGACCTTCAGCGGCCTTGTTGACGAAGTCCGGGTCGGCCAGGAATGGGCGAGCCATCGAGACCATGTCGGCATCGCCTTCGGCCAGGATCTGCTCGGCGATTTCCGGGGTGTTGATGCGGTTGGTGGTGATCAACGGAATCTGCACCGCACCGCGCAACTTCGCGGTGACCTTGCTGAACGCACCACGCGGCACCTTGGTGGCGATGGTCGGGATGCGCGCTTCGTGCCAGCCGATACCGGTATTAATGAGTGTCGCACCGGCCTGTTCAATGGCCTTGGCCAACTGCACGATCTCTTCCCAGGTGCTGCCGCCTTCCACCAGGTCGAGCATCGACAGGCGGAAGATGATAATGAAATCCGGGCCTACCGCGTCGCGCACCCGACGCACGATTTCCACCGGCAGGCGCATGCGGTTTTCGTAGCTGCCGCCCCAACGGTCGGTGCGGTGGTTGGTGTGGGCGGCGAGGAACTGGTTAATGAAGTAGCCTTCCGACCCCATGATTTCCACGCCGTCGTACTCGGCGACCTGGGCCAGCAGCGAGCAGGTGACGAAATCATTGATCTGCTTTTCGATGCCTTCTTCGTCCAGCTCTTTGGGCTTGAACGGGTTGATCGGCGCCTGGATCGCGCTCGGCGCCACCTGCTTCGGGCTGTAGGCATAACGGCCGGCGTGGAGAATCTGCATGCAGATCTTGCCGCCCGCCTCGTGCACCGCCTGGGTGACGATCTTGTGCTTTTGCGCTTCTTCGTCGGTGGTCAGCTTGGCTGCACCGCCATACACCCCGCCTTCATCGTTCGGGCCAATGCCGCCGGTGACCATCAGGCCCACGCCGCCACGGGCACGCTCGGCAAAATAGGCTGCCATACGCTCGAAGCCGCCGGGTTTCTCTTCAAGGCCGGTGTGCATCGAGCCCATCAGGGTGCGGTTACGCAGGGTGGTAAAACCCAGGTCCAACGGGGCCAGCAGGTGCGGGTAGGCAGCAGCGGTCATGGTACAGCTCCACAACGGATCATCACGGGACGTGAAGCGCTCGAATGGCGCTCCATCGGTTTATGCCCCACAGACTAAGAGGCTGCCGGTTGCCGCTCAATGACTGTAACTGACAAGTTATTGATCCAAATGCGCAGCGCCCCTTGGCAACTGCGTACATGGGCCCTACCCTAGGTACCGAACCCTGTACCCGGTCCGTTGTCTTTTTCTCATGCGTAAACTTCTTGCCTTCACCCTCACCATGGCCTTGGTCGCCGCCGTTTCCGCCTATCTGGTCTGGACCCAGGAGCGCCCCGTGGGCCATTACCTGTCCGACCTGCGGATCAACCTGGCCGTCGACGAAGGCGTGCCCGCCGACCGCGGCAACCTGCTGGGCATCCAGCCGGAACTGTTCCCCGCCGACTACCAGAGCCTGGAACGCCTGCACCTGAAACTCGCGGCCTATCTGCAAAAGGCCCGGGACCAGGGCCTGGTCAACGACAAGACCATCGTGGTACTGCCGGAACATATCGGCACCTGGCTGATGGTCAGCGGCGAAAAGAACGAGCTGTACCAGGCCACCAATCTCAAGGAGGCGATGAACTGGTTGTCGGCGAGCAACCCGCTGCTGTTCCTGCGGGCGCTGATCAGCGCCAAGGGTGATGACCGCATCGACGACGCCTACCTGCGCATGAAGGCCCCGGCCATGGCCCGTGACTATCAGGTGCTGTTCGGCGGCCTGGCCAAGGAGTTCGGCGTGACCCTGGTGGCCGGCTCCATTGCCCTGCCCAACCCGAGCATCAGCCAGGGCCAGCTGCAGATCGGCCATGGCGCGCTGTACAACACCAGTGTGGTCTTTGATCGCGATGGCTTGCCGGTGGGCCAGCCGCAACGCCAGCTGTATCCGATTTTCGACGAGCGCGGCTTTATCGAACCCGGCGACGAAAACACCGTCAGCGTGGTCGACACGCCGGCCGGGCGCCTGGGCATCCTGATCGGCAGCGACAGCTGGTACCCCGACAACTACCGCAAGCTCAACGAGCAAGGGGCGCAATTGGTCGCGGTGCCGGCGTTCGTGATTGGCCGCGAGACCTGGGACAAGCCATGGCGCGGTTTCAAAAGCGTGTCGACGCCACCGGAGATCAGCCTCAAGCCCGAAGAACTCAGCGAAGGCGAAGCCTGGCACCGCCTGACCCTGATCAGCCAGCAACCCATCAGCCAGGCCACCGCCGGCATGAGCGTGTTCCTGCGCGGGCAGTTCTTTGACATGGGCAGCGCCGGGCAAAGTTTCCTCAGCAGCAACGGCCAGGTGTTTGCCGACGGCAATGCCCGTGGCGCCCGCTTGCTGAACGTGTGGCTGTAAGACGATGAAGCCGGTGCGGCTGGGGGATTTGTCGGTGGGCTTTGTCCACACCTTGGCCGATGCCATCCACAGCCATGGCCTGGACCCGCAACCGCTGCTGCTGCAATACGGTCTGGACCCGGCGCGCCTGGCCGAGGCAGGTGCACGCTTGTCGATCCCGCGCTACATGCGCCTGGGCCACGCCGCCATCCAGCTCACCGGCGACCCCGGCCTGGGCCTGCGCATGGGCCAGCTCAGCCGCTTGAGCCAGGCGGGTCTCGCCGGTGTTACCGCGGCCCAGGCGCCCACCGTGCGCGAAGCCGCCCGCACCCTGACGCGCTTCGAAGCCTTGTACGGCTCCAACTATCGCGGCCAATCAAGCTTTCACGAGGATGCCGACGGCGCCTGGTTGCGCTTCTATTCCATCAGCCCGTACAACGCCTACAACCGGTTTGTGGTGGACTCGATCATCGCCGGCTGGCTGCATCAATTGTCGAGCCTGAGTGCGCAACCGGTGCAGGCGCAGCGTATCGAAATCGAGTTCCAGGCCCCCGACTACAGCGAGCACTACAGCGTGCTGGGGGACTGCCCGATCCAGTTTGGCGCCGAGCACAATCAACTGCGCCTGAGCCAGCAGACCCTGGCGCTGCGCAATCCGGAACATTGCCCGAGTACCTGGCAATTACTGGTGCAGTTGTGTGAACGGGAATTGGAGCAGTTGACGCGCACCCGCAGCCTGCGCGAGCGCATTACCCGGTTGCTCGGGCCGATGCTCAATGGTGGCCGGGAACCCGACCTGGAAGAAGTGGCGGCGCGTTTGAAACTGCCGACCTGGACCTTGCGGCGCAAGCTGGCGGAAGAAGGGACTCAGTTCCGGGCGATTCTCAACGACACTCGCCGCGACCTGGCCATGACCTACATTCGCGATACCGAACTGGCGTTCGGTGAAATTGCCTATTTGCTCGGTTTTGCTTCAGCGGAAGCCTTTCAACGGGCCTTCAAGCGCTGGAACAGCCAGACCCCAGGGGAATTTCGCCGCAGTCAGCGGCATTCCGCCTGACGTCTGTCTTACAGCTCGGTGGCATCATCGGCCGGATCCAGCGGATCCAGTTCAAAGGCGTGGTACTCGAGCAGTTCTTCCTGGTAATCGTCCATTGTTGACTCCTTGTTTTATGAAAAGGGGTTGCTTAGTGACCTGCACAACCAGCCTAAAGTGCCGTCATGACGAAAAAATGTCCGGGGCATGACGTTCCTGCACTTCAAGATTAAACGTAGCAGTGTCGACTGGATTTAGCCGGAGGAATTTTAGATGCAACTGCAATCATTGCAATTGCAATCATAAGCAAGAATCCATTAGGGTAGGGGCACCCGTTGCCAAGCGACCCAGCCCATGACTGCCGCCACCGAACGCTCCGCCCTGATCTGTATCGACGCCTTGAACGCCGCGCAGCAGCCCCGCTGCTCGCCGCTGTACAGCGTGATGAGCATGGCCAACACCCTGGAAACCAGCCGACAGGCGTGGGTGATTCGCGGCCAGTCGCGCTCCCGCCGTGTGGTGAGTTGGCCCACCTGGTTCGCGCGCAATACCGGGGAAAAGCCAATGTTGTACCTGCACACGGCCGCTTCATCGGCGCAGTTGCGGGCGTTGTCCGGCGAGACTCGCCAGCGGGGTATCTTGTGCAACGACAGCGCAACCCTCCCCTCGCCTTCACTGCCGCTGTGGCTGGCTGGCAACCCTCAGTGCACGCCTTATGATCCGGCCTCCGGCGCAGAAACCCGGGCGATTGTGCTGGCGGGTTTGCAGACGTTGTATGTCGAGGGCAAGCCAGGGTTTTTCTACCTGGCTCTGCACGATCAGCACGATGGGCCGGTGCTGAGCCCGCAGGATCGGGACGATGCGCTCAGGGGCATGTACCGGGTCCGGCGCTCATACACGAGTGAATTGAGGGTGCGGTTGCTGGGTGCGGGTCGAGCGTTTGAAGAAGTCGTGCACGCCGCGCAGTTGCTCGAAACGGATTGGAACGTCGAGGCGCAACTGTGGAGTTGCCCCAGCTACACACGGCTGGCCCGTGAGGCACAGGCGGCGCAGCGCTGGAATCGCCTGCACCCTTTGGCACCGAAGCGCAGCTGCCATCTGCGGGATTGCCTGGGAGGCAATGCCGCGCCGGTAATCGCGGTCACGGGCTACCCGCAGCCGATCGTCGATCAGCTCGCGGCGCATGTGGATGCACGGTTTGTACCGTTGGGTGCGGGCTCGGTAGAGGCGTCAGCCCCGAGTCGTTACTGGATTGCCACGCTGGCGTTGAAGGCACTGGCGGATGACGGATGTATCGAAGCAGAACACGTCGAAACCGCCCTGCATCGGTATCACCTGAAATGACGATCTGTAATCCATCACAGATCAAATGTGGGAGCGGGCTTGCTGTGGTGAGCGGGCTTGCCCCGCGTTGGGCTGCGAAGCAGCCCCATCAATCTGTGGTGAACCCGACGGGGGACAAGCCCCCTCACCACAGCAAGCCCGCTCCCACACTGGATCTTCGTCGCCTGGAGTCTTTGCGTCAGGTCTTACGCCGCCCCCGGGTCTGCACACCCGCCTCCATCGCCAACCCTGCGGTGCGTTCCAACGCCTCGGCAAAGCCCCGGCGCTGCTCGCTGTCGAGCTGGGACAAAAACAACTCATCCACGCTGCTTTCGTAGATTTTCCACATTTTTTTACGCAACACCCGGCCCTCTTCGGTGATCGAGACGAAAGCTGCCCGCCCGTCACCGTCGGAGCGCGAACGCACCACCAGGCCGTCCTTTTCCAGGCGGTCGACCAGGCGCGTCAGGTTGTAGCGTTCGATGGCCAGCACATCGGCCAATTCGTGCATGCGCCGGGTGCCGTCGGGGCCGCTTTCCAGGCCCCACAAGGCGTCGTACCAGGCGTAAGGCGGCAGACCGGCATCGGCCAGGCGCCGTTCGATTTCACGGATGACCGTCCTGTGGGCCCGAACAAAACGGAACCAGACATCAGGCTCTTTCGACGACATGCAACACCATCCGAGGAATTTCAAGAAGGTTGCAATAGTAGCTCATCCCGCGCTAGATTCAGCCATGTAGTTGCAATTGCAACTACATTCGCAAAGCTCCCACAAAGAGCCCACACGCTGAAACCCGTCCACCCTGGAGCCTGACATGACCCCGAACACTGCAGTACGCCTCGACGACGACCCACAGGAAACCCGCGAATGGCTGGAGTCCATCGAATCGGTGTTGTCCACCGAAGGCCGCCCGCGCGCGCATTACCTGATCGATCAGTTGCTGGATTTCGACGTGGCGCGGCATGGCGACTTCTACGGGCGGGTGACCACGCCTTACGTCAACACCATTCCGGTTGATCGCCAGTTGCCCTACCCCGGCAACCTGGCCACCGAGCGCCGGCTGAATGCGTTTATCCGCTGGAACGCCATGGCCATGGTATTGCGGGCCGGCAAGCACTCAGGCGTGGGTGGGCATATCGCGACGTACGCGTCGGCCGCCGTGCTGTATGACGTAGGCTTCGACCACTTCTTCCGTGGCCGCACCGACAGCTTCGATGGCGACCTGGTGTACATCCAGGGCCACTCTGCACCGGGCATTTACGGGCGCGCCTACCTCGAAGGCCGGATCAGCGAGGCGCAGCTGGACAACTTCCGTCGGGAAGCCGGTGGCGACGGTTTGTCGTCCTATCCGCATCCACGGCTGATGCCGGACTTCTGGCAATTTCCTACCGTGTCGATGGGCCTTGGGCCGATTACCGCCGCGTATCAGGCGCGCTTTATGCGCTACCTGGAATTCCGCGACCTCAAACAGCATCAGGGCCGCAAGGTGTGGGCGTTCCTCGGTGATGGAGAGATGGACCAGCCGGAATCCCTGGCGGCCATTTCCCTGGCCGGGCGCGAGAAACTCGACAACCTGATCTTCGTGGTCAACTGCAACCTGCAACGCCTGGACGGCCCGGTGCGCGGCAATGCCAAGGTGATCCAGGAATTCGAAAGCCTGTACCGCGCCGCTGGCTGGAACGTGATCAAAGTGATTTGGGGCGGCGGCTGGGATGCGCTGCTGGAAAAGGACAACAGCGGTTTGCTGCGCCAACGCATGATGGAGTGCGTGGACGGCGACTATCAGAATTACAAATCGCAAAACGGCGCCTACGTGCGGGAACACTTCTTCGGCAAATACCCGGAGTTGCTGGCGCTGGTGGCGGACATGTCCGACGACGATATCTGGAAACTCTCACGGGGCGGCCATGACCCGGACAAGGTCTACAACGCCTATGCCGCCGCCGTGCGCCACAGCGGGCAGCCGACGGTGATCCTGGCGAAAACCGTCAAGGGCTTCGGCATGGGCGAAGCCGGCGAAGGGCAGAACATCAACCACCAGCTGAAAAAGATGGGCGCGGAGGCCGTCAAAGCCTTTCGCGATCGCTTCGGGCTGGAAGTGGCCGACGATCAACTCGCCGAAATCCCCTACCTCAAGCCCGCCGCCGACAGCGAAGAAGCCCGCTATTTCGCCGCCCGCCGTCAATCACTGGGCGGTTACGTACCGGCCCGCCACAGCGCGGTCGAGTCGTTGAAGATCCCGGAACTGGACGCCTTCGCCACCCAGCTCAAGGACACCGGCGAACGCGCGATCTCCACCACCATGGCCTTTGTGCGCATCCTCGGCACGCTGCTCAAGGACCCGAACCTGGGCAAACTGATCGTGCCCATCGTGCCGGACGAATCCCGCACCTTCGGCATGGAAAGCCTGTTCCGCCAGATCGGCATTCACTCCGCCGTCGGCCAGCTCTACACCCCACAGGATGCCGGCCAGCTTTCCTACTACAAGGAGAGCAAGGACGGACAGATCATGCAGGAAGGCCTGAATGAATCCGGCGCCATTTCCTCGTGGATCGCGGCGAGCACCTCCTACGCCAACCACGGTTTGATGACCGTGCCGTTCTACATCTTCTATTCGATGTTCGGCTTCCAGCGGGTCGGCGACCTGGCCTGGGCCGCAGGCGATGCACGGGCGCGGGGCTTCCTGCTGGGGGCGACCGCCGGGCGCACGACGCTGATGGGTGAAGGCCTGCAGCATGACGATGGCCACAGCCATGTGCTGTCGTCGGTGATTCCGTGCTGCATTTCCTATGACCCGACCTTTGCCTTCGAGCTGGCGGTAATTATTCGCGAGGGCATGCGCCGGATGTACGTCGAGCAAGAGGACATTTACTACTACATCACCCTGCTCAACGAAAACTACCCGCACCCGGCAATGCCCGAAGGCGTCGAGGACGGAATTCTCAAGGGCATGTATCGGTTACAGGCGGCTGAGGACGCCGCACAACCAAGGGTGCAATTGATGGGCAGC
Organism: Pseudomonas sp. 1912-s; assembly: GCF_029269205.1. NCBI lineage: Bacteria > Pseudomonadati > Pseudomonadota > Gammaproteobacteria > Pseudomonadales > Pseudomonadaceae > Pseudomonas > Pseudomonas sp. 1912-s. Next base: position 39,505 of record NZ_JARIXR010000018.1, read on the forward strand.
GGTTCGATCCTGCGGGAAGTGATGGCCGCCGCTGACTTGCTGCGCGATGACTTTGCCGTGGCCAGCGATGTGTGGAGTGTCACCAGCCTGACCGAGTTGCGCCGTGAAGGCCATGCCGTGGAACGCTGGAACCTGCTGCACCCGGAAAGCGAACCGCGTACCAGCTATGTCGAGCAGTGCCTTGAGGGGCAAGCGGGTCCCGTGGTGGTCGCCACCGATTACATGAAGATCTTCGCTGACCAGATCCGCCCGTTCGTGCCGGGCCGGCGCTTTGTGGCGCTGGGCACTGATGGCTTCGGGCAGTCGGATACCCGCGAAACCTTGCGTGAGTTTTTTGAGGTGGACCGCTACTTCATCGCGCTGGCGGCCCTGAAGGCACTGGCGGACGACGGCCTGATCAGTCGCGCCAGGGTGGCGGAGGCGATCAGCCGCTACGGGATCAACGTCGACAAGGCCAACCCCGTAGCGGTGTAGTTACTGCGCAGGCGTCGGCAGGGGCGGAATCGCTTCGGTCGGCGCCGGCAGCGTCGGCTGGGTAGCCTGCGGCGCAGGGGCCGGGGTTTCCTTGGGAGCAATCGGCGCGGGTTCTGCCGGCGGTGCAACCGGCTCCGATGCCGCAGGCTCTACCGCTGGCGTCACCGGGGCTGCCGGTGTGGCGGGCACTTCTTTCGGCGCTTCTTTAGGCGCCTCGACCTTGTCAGCCGCCGGGGCTGCCTTGGGTTCCGGGATGCCCAGGTCAGCCTTGGGCTTCTCTGGAATATGCGCAGCCTTTTTCACTTCCTGGGGCAGGAAAACGTCCACCAGCGCGAAATAACGCTCATAAAATTTCGGCGCAGACACGGTCTCGCTGGCCACCTTGACCATGGAGTCGTCGGTGGAGCCAATCGGCATCGACACCGAGCCCAACACACCCACGCCGAGGCTGGCGGAGTTGTTGACCTTCTTCAGCGCATAGCGGTCCTGCAAGGCGTTGGCGAACATCGTCGAGTGATGATCACCGCTGCCATCGTCGGCACACACCACGTTGAAACTGATTTGCAGGTGAGTCTCGCCGGTCTGCTGGAAACTCTTGTTACCCACCACCAGCTTCGGATCGCTGCTGGTGATGATGTAACCCTGGCTCAACAGCGCACGCCGCGCCGCTTCGCAGGCCGCGGTGTCACTGACCGGGTAATCACGGGAAAACGTACCGGAGTCGTCGAAATTCTCATGTTCATAAATAGCGGTCTTGGGTGACGAGCAGCCCGCAGCGCCCGCCAGCACCAGCGCCAACCCGAGGCTACGCAAGTGAAATGATGTCGACATCGAAAATCCTGAGGAAAACAGTCAGGGCGGTATTGTGCAACAGAACGTGGCCTTGGCGCGCGAATTCCTGTCGGTAAAACGTCACAGCCTTACGGGACGGTGTCTGCAGGAAAAAGCCGCTCGCCCATATGGTCGATAAACACGCGCAGTTTCGCCGAGGCATGGCGACTTGATGGCCAGAGCATCCAGAAGCTGCCGCTGTGTTCCAGGTAATAGTCCAGCACCCGTTGCAGCCGGCCCTGCTCCACCGACTCCCGGACCATAAAGTCCGGCAGGCAGGCAATCCCCAGGCCTTCATGGGCCACGTGCATCAGCGATTCGATGGTGGTGGAGACCAGCGGTGCACGCAGGACCGGCTCCGGCATGCCCGGCTCCGGGCGCAGCGGCCAGGCTTCCAGCTTGCCGGTGGCGCAGAACTTGTGGCGCAGGCAGGCGTGGTTGTTCAAGTCCCGGGGCTGACGCGGCGTGCCGTGCAGGCGCAGGTACTCGGGGGAAGCCACCAGCACCAGGCGGTAATTCCCGAGGTGGCGTGCCATCAAGCGTGAATCCTCGGGCTTGCCGGTGCGAATCACCGCGTCGAAACCTTCTTCGATCACGTCCACCATGCGGTCGGAGAAGTCCACGTCCAGCTCGATCTCGGGGTAGGCCCGCATGAAATCGGTGAGCACCGGCATCAACAGCCCGCGCACTTGCGGCAGACTGACGCGCAGCTTGCCCCGGGGCGTGGCGGAAGCCTGGCTCAGCTCCTGTTCTGCAGCCTCGACCTCGGCCAGGATGCGCCGGGAGCGTTCCAGAAACAGTGCGCCCTCGCTGGTCAACGTGATGCTGCGGGTGCTGCGATGGAACAGCCGCACACCCAGGCGCTCTTCAATGCGCGCAATGCTTTTGCCAATGGCCGAGGACGATACCCCCAGCAGGCGCCCGGCCTCGGTAAAGCTGCGGGTTTCCGCCACCTGCACAAACACTGAAATACTGCCGAGGCTGTCCATCGTCTCGCTCCCGAGGATTGCGGACGTTGGCGTCCGATAAGTTCGGAACCTTAGCCTGTTTTTCTCCACCGCGCAGCACCCTACTCTGGCTCCCTGCCCTTTCGTCTGAAACCCGGAGCCACGAAACATGAGCGACAGCGCCTTATCTTCCCCGAGCCTTGCGGCGAGCCGTGAACGGCTGCCCCTGGGCGGTTTGCTGGCACTGGCAACCGCCGGCTTTATCACGATCCTCACCGAGGCCATGCCGGCGGGCCTGCTGCCGCAAATGGGCGCCGGTCTCGGAGTGTCCGACGCCCTGGTGGGCCAGTTGGTAACCCTCTACGCCCTCGGCTCGTTGCTGGCGGCCATTCCCCTGACCATCGCCACCCGTGGCTGGCGCCGGCGGCCGTTACTGATGATTGCCATCGGCGGGTTTGCCTTGGTCAACAGCGTGACGGCGTTCTCCAGCGACTACCTGTTGACCCTGGTGGCCAGGTTCTTCGCCGGGGTGTTCGCGGGGTTGCTCTGGGCGCTGCTGGCCGGTTACGCCAGCCGCATGGTTGCACCGCACCTGCAAGGGAGGGCGATTGCCGTGGCGATGCTTGGCGCGCCACTGGCGTTGTCACTGGGCGTGCCTGCCGGGACATTCCTGGGCACCACGGTGGGCTGGCGCCTGAGCTTCGCGATCATGAGCGGCCTTACGGTACTGCTGCTGGCGTGGGTGCGCTGGCAGGTTCCGGACTTTGCCGGGCAGCGAGCGGAAAAACGCCTGGGGCTGCGCCAGGTATTGGCATTGCGGGGGATTCGTCCAGTGCTGTTTGTGACCTTCACCTACGTGCTGGCCCACAACATTCTCTACACCTATATCGCGCCGTTCCTGGTGCCCGCCGGAATGGCCGCAGACATCGACCAAGTGTTGCTGGTATTTGGCCTGGCCGCGCTGCTGGGCATCTGGATTGTGGGTGCGCTGATTGATCAGCGGCTGCGCGCCTTATTGGTGATCAGCTGCGGGATGTTCGCATTGTCGGCCCTGGCACTGGCGTTCTGGATCACCTCGGCGGCCGTCATCTACACCACGGTGGCGTTGTGGGGGCTGGCGTTTGGCGGGCTTCCGGCATTGCTGCAGACGGCGCTGGCCAAGTCGGCCGGGGATTCAGCCGACGCCGCGCAGTCGATGCTGGTCACCGTGTGGAACCTGGGCATCGCCGGTGGCGGGCTGCTGGGCGGCATGTTGCTGCAGGGTTGGGGCGTGACGTCGTTTCCATGGGCCGTCGTCGCATTGGTCGTGCTGGCCCTGCTGGCGACACTTCGTTTAAGCGATGTTTAAACAGAACGTGACGTGATGTTTCTTAACTCTTATGATCGCACCGGGTGCGCTGCTGCATACGCTACAGCGCAGGTTAAAGGATAAGCATTGGTCGGGCCGCCAATGGAGACTTGTCGTGCCTGATAAACACCCTGCTATTCCTCGCCCCCAGGTTTTGGTTGAAGGCGCCCTGTCTGCGCTGGAACGGTTTTCACGCATCGAAGCGGTCAGCGGCATCGTGTTGCTGCTGGCGGCGATCATCGCGCTGATCTGGGCCAACAGCCCCGTTGCCGATTCCTACGAACACTTCTGGAACACCCCACTCACCATCGGGCTGGGGGACTTCACCGTCTCGCGCTCATTGCACTTCCTGGTGAACGACGGGCTGATGACCATCTTCTTCCTGGTGGTGGGCGCCGAGATTCGCCAGGAGATCAGGGACGGCGCACTCGCCAACCTGAAGCTGGCCACCTTGCCCCTGGGTGCTGCGCTGGGTGGCGTGCTGATGCCGGCGCTGATTTACACCCTGCTCAACCATGGCACCGTAGCGGCCAGCGGTTGGGCGGTACCCACTGCCACCGACATTGCATTTGCCGTGGGTGTGCTGGCGCTGTTGGGTAAATCCATCCCCGCCGGCGTGCGCATCCTGCTGCTGGCGCTGGCGATCATTGATGACATCGTCGCCATCCTGATCATCGCGATTTTCTATACCGCCAGCCTGGACTACATGGGCCTGGTGATTGCGGCCTGCGGGCTGGCGCTGGTGCTGATTTTTCAGCGGATGGGCATTGGCAAGGCGGTTGTGTACCTGTTGCCGGGGGCGATTGTCTGGTTTGGCCTGCTCAAGACCGGTGTGCATCCTACGCTTGCCGGCGTGATGCTGGGCCTGATGACACCCGTCACGTCCAGGCCCACCCGGGAACGCCCTCTGGACACCATCGGGCGCACGTTCAACGAGCTGATGGAGCGGCTTTCGCAATCGGCTGAAAGTGCCCATCAAGTCGCCAAACCATTAAAGCAACTGAGACAGGCCCAGCGGGAAATGCTGCCGCCGGTGCAACGTATTCAAGCGGGCTTGCACCCGTGGGTGGCCTTTGGCGTCATGCCACTGTTTGCCCTGGCGAACGCAGGGGTGAGCCTGCAGGGGTTCAACCTGGACGACCCGCTGCCCCACGGCGTATTCATGGGCGTGATACTGGCGCTGGTGCTCGGCAAGCCGCTGGGTGTGATGCTGGCGAGCGTGGCGTTGGTGAAACTGAACATCTGCCAATTGCCGGAGGGCGTGACCTGGAACGGCGTCGCCCTGGTGGGCCTGCTGGCGGGAATTGGATTCACCATGTCGATCTTCATCTCGTCGCTGGCCTTCTCCGACCCGACGCTGCTGTCGGCTGCCAAGCTGAGTGTGCTGACGGCGTCGTCCCTCGCCGCCGTGATTGGCCTGAGTTGGGGCAAGCTCAAGTTTGCGCGCTGACTCAATCGTGGGTTGACGGCTGTTGAGTCAAACCGGAAATCGCGGCGACGACCTTCGTCACACTCTCGGCGACCGCGATTTCCCCGTTTAATCGAATGGCCGGTGTCGTCAGTTGCTTGAGCCACCGCTCATGCCTGGGCCGGCTGCGCCCGGCCCGGTTGCCCGCCTCATAGCTCTCGGCCCATATGAGAAACTTCTGATGGTTCTCGTGCATATCCCCGCCCGGCAAGATCCGCGTGCCGAACCGTTGCAACTCCCGCGACTTCAAGCGCTCTATTCGCAGTGCCGTTGGCGTATCGACGAACACCACCAGGTCCGCCTCTTGAATCACCTCGGCGCCCCAGCCGTCCATTGATCCGGACAGCACCCAAGGGCCGCCTGCCAGCGCTTGAGTCAACAGCGCGACCCGTTCTTCAGGGGGGCGTGATTTCTCAAAGGGAGGATCCGTTGGGTACCAGTAGTAATCATCGACATCCACATGCGGCAGGTTAAGCCTGTCAGCCAAGGCGCCGCCCAACGTGCTCACGCCTGCGCCCGAAGCCCCGCTGATATAAATCCGTTTGCTCACTGTTTGGCCTCCTGGGTTACGTATCTGAATACTACGTAAAAAAAAGACCCCGGCCTCTTCAGGCCGGGGTCTTTTCATTCAGGCGGTAACGAGATCAGAACTTCTTGATCTCAGCCTTGGTTTCCAACTGCTTGCGATAGGCGGCGAAGTCTTGCTGGCCGACACGGGACGCGAGGAAGCGGCGGTACTGAGCCTTCTCGTCATCGGTCGGTGCAGCCGCTTCGTTGACCGCGTTCAAGCGCACGATCATCAGGCTACCGTCTGGCAGGGTCACGCTGGTGAAGGTCGGCTTGTCCTTGGCCGCAGGCTTTGGCATGCGGAACAGGGCTTGCAGCACCGCTGGCTCGACACCTTCCTGGCCACGGGTGGCCGCTTCGGTGACTTTCCAGGCCTGGCCATCAACCGGCTGGTTCAGCGGTGTCTTGCCATCACGCAGGCTGGCAATCAGCTCGTCCGCGTGAGTCTTCGCCGCAGCGCTTGCGCGCTCCTTGGTCAACTGGGCGCGGATGGCAGTGGCAACGCTTTCCAGCGGCAGCTGGGTTGGCTTCAAGTGCTCTTTGGCACGCAGCACCACGATGGTTTCCGGATCCAGCTCGATGGCGGTGCTGTTGGCACCTTCATCCAGTACCTCAGGGCTGAATGCAGCGGTGACCACGGCACGGTTTGCGGCGATACCTTCGCCACCTTCACGGCCAAACGGCGCAGAGGTGTGCACGGTCAGCTTCAGGTCCGACGCCGGCTGGGCCAGGTCGGAAGCTTCGAATGCAGCGTCTTCCAGCTGTTTGGTCGCATCGACGAAACGCTGTTCAACCTGTTGGGTCTTGAGCTCGCGGGTCAGCTTGTCTTTCAGGCTGGCGAACGATGGCACTTCCGGTGCTTCAACGCCCAACAGCTTGATCAGGTGCCAGCCGAAGCTAGAACGCACCGGTGCCGAGACCTGGTCCTTGTTCAACGCATACAGCGCTGTTTCGAAGGCTGGGTCGTAGACGCCAGGACCCGCGAAACCGAGGTCACCGCCGTTGTTCGCCGAACCCGGATCCTGGGAGAACTCTTTCGCCAGAGCTTCAAACTTCTCGCCCTTGGCCAGGCGTGCCTGGATCTCTTCGATCTTGGCCTTGGCCTGCTCGTCCGTTGTCTTGTCGTTGACTTCAATCAGGATGTGCGCCGCACGACGCTGTTCAGCGAGGTTGGCGGTTTCTTTCTGATAGAGGGCTTGCAGCTCATCGTCCTTGACCGCGACCTGGTCGAAGAAGGAAGCCTTCTTCAGCTCCAGATAGTCGATGACCACCTGGTCCGGAGTCATGAACTCTTTGGCGTGCTGGTCGTAGTAAGCCTTGACCTCGTCGTCGGTGAGTTTCACCGCCGCAGGGTTGGCCTTGACGCTGACGGTGGCGAAATCGCGGGTCTGTTTTTCCAGACGGGCGAACGCCAGTACTTCGGCATCGGTGACAAAACCGCTGCCGGCAATGCCTGCACGAACCTGGCCGATCAGCATTTCCTGGCTCAGCATCTGACGGAATTGCATACGGCTGTAGCCCAGCTGACGGATCACCTGGTCGAAACGCTCGGCGTTGAACTGGCCATCCACCTGGAATTCCGGTGTCTGCAGGATCACTTGATCCAGCGCAGCTTCGGAGAAAGCGAATTTCGAATCGGCCGCGCCTTGTAGCAGCAGCTTGCGATCGATCAGGCCTTTGAGGGCGGCGTCGCGCAGCAGCTTTTCGTCCAGCAAGGAAGCATCGAAGTCCTTGCCCAGCTGTTGCATCAGCTGACGACGTTGCATGTCGACGGCCTGGCCCAGTTCGCTTTGGGTGATTTCTTCACCGTTGACCTTGGCCACGTCCTGCTTGTTGTTGGTCGAAGCCTGAAAAATAGCCTCGATACCGGTGAACGCCATCAATGCGACGATGATCCCGATAATGGTCTTGGCAATCCAGCCTTGTGAATTGTCCCTGATATTCTGCAGCATGCGTCCCCCAGAAACGGTTGAACTTCAAAATTAGGCAACCGTGGAGCGTGGGTAGAGTCCGGATAGAAGAAAGGCGCATCCGAGGATGCGCCTTCTCGTAACTGGCGGAGCGGACGGGGGTTTGAACCCACACCCCCGGCGTGGCGACCCGATGGATACTTGGGTCAGCTGCCGCTCCGCTGCCAGGCCAGACCTGCGTCCGACCCGGATGGGTAAGGCTTGAACGAAGCTTAGTTAACCGCTTCTTTCAGGGCTTTACCGGCTTTGAAACCTGGTTTTTTGGCAGCGGCGATTTGCAGAGCCTTGCCAGTCTGTGGGTTACGGCCAGTGCGAGCTGGACGATCGGTCACAGAGAAAGTACCGAAACCAACCAGTACCACAGAGTCGCCGGCCTTGAGAGCGCCAGTGACGGATTCGATTACTGCGTCCAGCGCACGGCCAGCAGCGGCTTTCGGGATATCAGCAGATGCAGCGATAGCATCAATCAGTTCCGACTTGTTCACTCTAAGTCCCCTTATATCTATTGAGTATGATTCTAAGTTTTTTGGTGAAAGCAAAAACCAGTGCTGAATGGCCTACAGACACTTAAGAGCCGCTTTATAACAAGGGCTCTAAAAAGCTGTCAAGGAAGCCCCCAGGCTTAAACGTATTAATGCGTGCTAATTCTTTCCTTAGAGTCAGTCTCGCGTTTTTCGTCCTTCGCGACTATCTCCGGAGCCACATCTGGTAAGGGCTCCGGCGCGTATTGCAGCGCAATTTGCAGGACCTCGTCAATCCATTTAACCGGTTTAATCTGCAGATCCTGCTTGATATTGTCAGGAATCTCCTTCAAGTCGCGAACATTCTCTTCAGGAATGATCACGGTCTTGATACCACCCCGGTGTGCAGCCAGCAATTTCTCTTTGAGGCCACCAATGGCCAGTACCTGGCCACGCAGGGTAATTTCCCCGGTCATGGCCACATCGGCGCGCACCGGAATGCCGGTCAGGGCTGATACCAGTGCCGTGCACATGCCTACGCCAGCGCTAGGGCCGTCTTTCGGGGTCGCCCCTTCCGGCATGTGGATGTGAGTGTCGTGCTTCTCGTGGAAGTCCAGGGGGATCCCCAGGCTCTTGGCGCGGCTGCGCACCACGGTCTGCGCGGCAGTGATGGATTCGACCATCACGTCACCCAGGGAACCGGTCTTGATCAATTGCCCCTTGCCCGGAATAACCGCGGCCTCGATGGTCAGCAATTCGCCGCCCACCTGGGTCCACGCCAGGCCTGTGACCTGACCCACCTGGTCCTGCTGCTCAGCCAGGCCGTAACGGAATTTACGCACGCCCAGGAAGTGTTCCAGCAGGTCGGCAGTGACCTTCACCGAGAAGCGTTTTTCCAGCGCATGTTCCTTCACCGCCTTGCGGCAGATCTTCGCCAGTTGACGCTCAAGGCCCCGTACACCGGCCTCGCGGGTGTAGAAACGAATGATGTCGCGGATCGCGTCGGCATCAAATTCGATCTCGCCTTTTTTCAGGCCATTGGCCGCAATCTGCTTGGGCGAGAGGTATTTGACGGCGATGTTGATCTTCTCGTCCTCGGTGTAACCCGGCAGACGAATCACCTCCATCCGGTCCAGCAGGGCTGGCGGAATATTCATCGAGTTGGAGGTGCACAGGAACATTACATCGGACAGGTCGTAGTCGACTTCCAGGTAATGGTCGTTGAAATTGTGGTTCTGCTCGGGGTCGAGCACTTCCAGCAACGCAGAGGCCGGATCGCCACGCATGTCGCTGCCCATTTTGTCGATTTCATCGAGCAGGAACAGCGGGTTGCGCACACCCACCTTTGTCATCTTTTGAATCAATCTTCCTGGCATCGAACCGATGTAAGTCCGGCGATGACCACGAATTTCCGCTTCATCACGCACACCACCCAAGGCCATGCGCACGAATTTACGGTTGGTTGCGTGGGCAATCGACTCCGCCAGGGAGGTTTTACCTACACCAGGAGGACCGACCAGGCACAAAACCGGACCGCGAATCTTCTTCACGCGCTTTTGCACGGCGAGGTATTCGAGGATACGTTCTTTAACTTCTTCGAGCCCGTAGTGATCGGCATCCAGAATGTCTTCGGCACGGGCCAGGTCCAGACGCACTTTGGTCTGGGCCTTCCACGGCACCTGCACCAGCCAGTCGATATAGGAACGAACCACAGTGGCTTCGGCCGACATCGGTGACATTTGCTTGAGCTTGTTCAGCTCGGCAGTGGCTTTGGTCAAGGCGTCTTTCGGCAGGCCGGCGGCATCGATGCGCTTTTTCAGCTCTTCGATTTCGTTATGGCCTTCCTCGCTGTCACCCAGCTCTTTCTGAATGGCCTTCATCTGCTCATTCAGGTAGTACTCGCGCTGGCTGCGCTCCATTTGCTTTTTGACACGGCCACGGATGCGCTTCTCAACCTGCAGCAGGTCGATTTCGGCATCCAGCAGCGCCAGGACGTGTTCGACCCGGGCAGACAAATCGATGATTTCGAGAATGTCCTGCTTCTGCTCGATCTTCAGCGCCATGTGCGCGGCCATGGTATCGACCAGGCGGCTTGGCTCATCAATGCTGTTGAGGGAAGAGAGGACTTCTGCAGGGACTTTCTTGCCCAGTTGCACGTATTGCTCGAACTGGGACAGCAGGCTGCGAACAAACACTTCAGATTCGCGCTCAGGGGCGTCGACTTCGTCGATCAGCGCCACTTCGGCACGCAGATGGCCGTCCACTTCCATGAAGCGTTCGACCGCACCGCGCTGCTCACCTTCCACCAGCACCTTGACGGTGCCATCAGGCAGCTTGAGCAGTTGCAGGACAGTTGCAACGGTACCAACGCGATACAGGGCATCTTCGCCTGGATCATCGTCAGCAGGATTTCTCTGGGCCAGCAGCAGGATCTGCTTGTCGCCCGTCATCGCGGCCTCGAGGGCTTCGATAGACTTCTCGCGCCCCACGAACAGCGGGATAACCATGTGCGGATAGACGACGACATCACGCAACGGCAGGAGAGGCAATTCGATGGTTGTCTTCATGATTTCGCCTCTATGACAGATGAAAGTAAGCTTGAAACCAAGATGGGGGCTGCCTGCAAAAAAAACAAGCGTAATGGCATCAGTTAAACGCAGTAAAAACAAAGGGGCCCCTGAAGGCCCCTTTATTTTGTACAGCTCGGCGGTGCAACGCTTACGCGTCTGGCGCAGCCTTGGCAGCCGGCTCACTGTTTTCGTAGATATACAGTGGCTTGGACTTGCCTTCTATGACGCTTTCGTCGATCACCACTTTACTCACCTCGGACTGCGAGGGGATTTCGTACATGGTGTCGAGCAGTACGCCTTCGAGGATCGAGCGCAAACCACGAGCGCCGGTCTTGCGCTCCAGTGCCCGCTTGGCCACCGATTTGAGCGCGTCAGCACGGAACTCGAGGTCCACACCTTCCATCTCGAACAACTTGGCGTATTGCTTGGTCAGGGCGTTTTTCGGCTCGGTGAGGATCTGCATCAACGCAGCCTCATCCAGCTCGTCCAACGTCGCCAGGACCGGCAGACGGCCAACGAATTCCGGGATCAGACCGAACTTGACCAAATCGTCAGGCTCGACTTCACGCAGGGATTCACCGACTTTCTTGCCTTCTTCCTTGCTGCGTACTTCTGCACTGAAGCCAATGCCGCCACGGGTGGAACGGTTTTGAATAACCTTTTCCAGACCGGAGAACGCACCGCCACAGATGAACAGGATGTTGCGCGTATCAACCTGAAGGAATTCCTGCTGTGGATGCTTGCGGCCGCCTTGTGGCGGTACGGAAGCAACAGTACCTTCGATCAGTTTCAACAGCGCTTGCTGCACGCCTTCACCGGAAACGTCCCGGGTGATCGACGGGTTGTCGGATTTGCGCGAAATCTTGTCGATTTCATCGATGTAGACAATGCCCATCTGGGCCTTTTCCACGTCGTAATCGCATTTCTGCAGCAGCTTCTGAATGATGTTCTCGACGTCTTCACCTACGTAACCGGCCTCGGTAAGCGTGGTTGCGTCGGCGATGGTGAAGGGAACGTTCAGCAGGCGAGCCAGGGTTTCTGCAAGCAGGGTTTTACCCGAACCTGTAGGACCGATCAGCAAGATGTTACTTTTGCCGAGCTCGACATCGTCACTTTTCTTGTCACGCTGGTTCAGACGCTTGTAGTGGTTGTACACCGCTACGGCCAGAACCTTCTTTGCACGCTCTTGACCAATCACATACTGATCAAGGATGCCGCTGATTTCTTTAGGCGAAGGCAATTTATGCGCGCTGCTTTCGGCCTGGGCTTCCTGCACCTCCTCACGGATGATGTCATTGCACAGGTCGACGCACTCGTCGCAGATAAACACCGAGGGGCCGGCAATCAACTTGCGTACTTCATGCTGGCTTTTGCCACAGAAGGAGCAATAGAGCAGCTTGCCGTTGTCCTCGCCGTTGCGGGTGTCAGTCATTCGTTCGATCCAAATCCGATAGGCTTGCAACACAAGATGAAGGCTATTGAGGGCTTTTTCAAGCCCACTGGTGGTCGGACCTGCCGACCAGCCCTATTTTGAGCTGCTTATATTAAGCGGGGCGCTTTTCGATCACTGCGTCGATCAACCCGTATTCACGTGCGGCTTCGGCGCTCATGAAATTGTCACGGTTGGTGTCGCGCTCGATCTCTTCCAGGGTGTGCCCGCTATGTTTGGCCATCAGCGTGTTGAGACGCTCACGAATGAAGAGGATTTCCTTGGCATGGATTTCGATGTCCGATGCCTGGCCCTGGAAACCGCCCAGTGGCTGGTGAATCATCACGCGTGAGTTCGGCAGGCAGTAACGCTTGCCCTCAGCACCAGCGGTCAGCAGGAAAGCACCCATGCTGCACGCCTGACCGATACAGGTGGTCGATACGTTCGGCTTGATGAACTGCATGGTGTCGTAGATCGACATGCCAGCCGTTACCGAGCCGCCCGGGGAGTTGATGTAGAGATGGATGTCCTTGTCCGGGTTTTCCGCTTCAAGGAACAGCAGCTGCGCACAGATCAGGTTGGCCATGTAGTCCTCTACCGGACCAACCAGAAAGATCACTCGCTCCTTGAGCAGGCGCGAGTAGATGTCATAGGCGCGTTCGCCACGAGCAGATTGCTCGACAACCATCGGGACCAGGCCGCCAGCGGCCTGGATATCAGAGTTCTGCTGAATATACGAATTACGGAACATGCTCTGCAGTTACTCCCAAATAGTCATGTCTTGAATACGCATAAGCCAGCGCGAGGCTGGCTTATGGGTGTATTTTCAAACGAGTTGAGCGATCAGTCGGCTTGTGCTGCTTCAGCCGGCTTGACTGCTTCTTCGTAAGAGACCGCTTTATCGGTCACCTTAGCCTTCTGCAGAACAGTATCCACAACTTGCTCTTCCAGCACAACCGAACGCACTTCGTTCAGCTGCTGGTCGTTCTTGTAGTACCAGGACACAACAGCCTCAGGCTCCTGATAGGCCGAAGCCATTTCCTGGATCATTTCGCGAACGCGGGTTTCGTCAGGCTTGAGGTCGAATTGCTTGACCACTTCAGCCACGATCAGACCCAGCACAACGCGGCGCTTGGCTTGTTCTTCGAACAGCTCGGCCGGCAGTTGGTCAGGCTTGATGTTGCCACCGAACTGCTGAACAGCCTGCACGCGCAGACGATCAACTTCGTTGGACAGCAGGGCCTTAGGCACTTCGATCGGGTTGGCAGCCAGCAGACCGTCCATCACCTGGTTCTTGACCTTGGATTTGATGGCCTGACGCAGTTCACGCTCCATGTTCTTGCGAACTTCGGTGCGGAAACCTTCGATACCGGTTTCCTTGATGCCGAACTGGTTGAAGAATTCTTCGTTCAGTTCTGGCAGCTTAGGCTCGGAAACGGTGTTGACGGTCACGGTGAACTCGGCGGTTTTGCCAGCCAGGTCCAGGTTCTGATAGTCAGCCGGGAAAGTCAGGTTCAGAACGCGCTCTTCGCCGGCTTTGGCGCCAACCAGGCCGTCTTCGAAACCAGGGATCATGCGGTTGGAACCCAGCACCAGCTGAGTGCCCTTGGCGGAGCCGCCAGCGAATGCTTCGCCGTCTACCTTGCCAACGAAATCGATGTTCAGCTGGTCTTCGTTCTGGGCAGCACGATCGGCCACTTCAAAACGGGTGTTCTGCTTGCGCAGGATTTCCAGCATGTTGTCCAGGTCCGAATCAGCCACTTCAGCGCTCAGGCGCTCGATGGCGATGGAGTCGAAACCGGCAACGGTGAACTCCGGGAACACTTCGAAGGTTGCGATGTATTCCAGGTCCTTGCCTTTTTCCAGCACTTTCGGCTCAACCGAAGGAGCGCCGGCCGGGTTCAGCTTCTGCTCAACCACAGCTTCGTAGAAGGAAGACTGGATGACGTCGCCTACTGCTTCCTGGCGCGCATCAGCTTCATAACGCTGACGAATCACGCTCATTGGCACTTTGCCCGGACGGAAGCCGGCAATCTTGGCCTTTTGGGCAGTCTGCTGCAGACGCTTGTTGACCTGAGTCTCGATGCGCTCAGCCGGCACGGTGATGCTCATGCGGCGCTCAAGAGCAGAAGTATTTTCAACAGAAACTTGCATGGATATTCCTCGTTGCACAGACGTTAGCCGGCCGTTTCCGACCCCAGAATCAAGGGCATGCATTCTAGTGGGTCAAACTCAAGAAGTCACCCTACTGAAAACGGGTAAAAAAGCAGCAGGCAATTTATAGGTGCGAATGCACGAATGCACCTCGCCCCGGTAGCAAATACATCCCATCACGCCAGGGCTCTGCGCCAACCCTTCTATATATAGAAGCGGCTGCCGATCATCTCCCTGACAACCGACCCTGCGAGCAAGGCCGGCGGGCAGCGCGGCATCATCGAGCAACATAAATACGACGAAACGCCCTGCCCTTGCAGCCCAGCACCTGCGACCGCGTTGAAACTTCAAACCGCTGAAACAAAAAAGGCGCCAGACTATTAATCTGGCGCCTTTCGAAATATGGGGTGGACGAAGGGGATCGAACCCTCGACAACGGGAGTCACAATCCCGTGCTCTACCAACTGAGCTACGCCCACCATATTGCGTGACCAAAAAGCCTGTCAAAACGGCTATTTGTTGAGCCTCGCGATGACCAGCAGGCCTTCACGAAACTTATTTGGTGCGGATGAAGAGACTCGAACTCTTACGCCTCGCGGCGCTGGAACCTAAATCCAGTGTGTCTACCAATTCCACCACATCCGCATGAAGCTCTTAAAGCAAAGGCGCCAGACTGTTAATCTGGCGCCCTTTGAATATGGGGTGGACGAAGGGGATCGAACCCTCGACAACGGGAGTCACAATCCCGTGCTCTACCAACTGAGCTACGCCCACCATATTGCGCTACTTGTGCCAAAGCTGCCTAATGGCGCACCCGGCAGGACTCGAACCTGCGACCATCCGCTTAGAAGGCGGATGCTCTATCCAGCTGAGCTACGGGCGCCTTATTAATCTGTACTCTTGGAGGATTACAAACTAACCAGTGCTAGGCTGTGCCCGACAAGTGCGACGAATAGTATAGATGGACCCGAAACCCGTCAAATCCTTTTTATAAAAAATTCATTTTATTTAAGGGGTTAGGGGAATTTGCAGACCAAGCGCCTTTGCCCTCACGCCATGGCATGCGAGAATGCGCGCACTTTTCTTCCCCCTCTCGATGGTTAATCACGCGTAATGACTGCACAACTTATCGACGGCAAATCAATCGCCGCCAGCCTGCGCCAGCAGATCGCCAAACGAGTCGCCGAGCGCAGCCAACAAGGCCTGCGCACGCCGGGCCTCGCGGTGATCCTGGTCGGCAGCGATCCTGCCTCTCAGGTTTATGTCTCGCACAAGCGTAAAGACTGTGAAGAGGTCGGCTTTATTTCCAAAGCCTACGACTTGGCTGAAGACACCACCCAGCAAGCCCTCACCGACCTGATCGACAGCCTCAACGACGATCCGGCCATCGACGGCATCCTGCTGCAGCTGCCGTTGCCCGAGCACCTGGACGCGTCCAAATTACTCGAACGCATCCGCCCGGACAAAGACGTCGACGGTTTCCACCCTTATAACGTCGGCCGCCTGGCACAGCGCATCCCGCTGCTGCGCCCGTGCACCCCGAAGGGCATCATGACCCTGCTGGAAAGCACCGGCGTCGATCTGTACGGCCTGGATGCCGTAGTCGTGGGCGCATCCAACATCGTCGGGCGCCCGATGGCCATGGAACTGTTGCTGGCCGGCTGCACCGTGACGGTCACCCACCGCTTCACCAAGGACCTGGCCGGCCACGTCGGCCGCGCCGACCTGGTGGTGGTTGCCGCCGGCAAGCCGGGCCTGGTCAAGGGTGAGTGGATCAAGGAAGGCGCCATCGTGATCGACGTGGGCATCAACCGCCAGGACGACGGCAAGCTGGTGGGCGACGTGGTGTACGAAACCGCCCTGCCCCGTGCCGGCTGGATCACCCCGGTACCGGGTGGCGTTGGCCCGATGACCCGCGCCTGCCTGCTGGAAAATACCCTGTACGCAGCCGAAACCCTGCACAGCTAATAACCAGCCGCTCTGAAAAAGCCCTGCCTTATCGCAGGGCTTTTTATTGGCCGGATAAAAAGTACTTTTTTCTTTGTTTTTAAGGGGTTTCATCTGTTTTCAGAAGAACATTCGACAGTTTCTGATCCATACTCCTAAAATGTAACGGCATTTATCAGAAAGTCCGTGCAGAACGGTATATCCCTACTTTTTTAGCGAGTTCATCCGCGTGAAAATTCATCTTTCCATTGTCAGCCTATTTTTTGCATTTACAGGCACCTTCGCGAGCGCAAGCGAAACCACGATCGCCCCCCGCGACATGTCCACCCTGCACATCGCCTCCGGCAGTGCAATGGTGGTGGACCTGCAGACCAACAAGGTCATCTATGCCAGCAACCCGGATGTCATCGTGCCGATCGCCTCAGTGAGCAAACTGATGACCGGCCTGATCGTGCTGGAAGCCAAGCAGAACATGGATGAATACATCGACATCAACATCAAGGACACGCCGGAGATGAAAGGCGTGTTCTCCCGGGTCAAGATCGGCAGCGAGATGCCGCGCAAAGAGATGCTGCTGATTGCCCTCATGTCCTCGGAAAACCGTGCCGCCGCCAGCCTGGCCCACCACTACCCGGGCGGTTACCCGGCGTTTATCGCGGCGATGAACGCCAAGGCCAAGGCGCTGGGCATGACCAGCACCCATTATGTTGAACCTACCGGCCTGTCGATCCACAACGTGTCTACCGCCCGCGACCTGAGCAAGCTGCTGGCCGCCGCACGCAAATACCCGATGCTCAGCCAGTTGAGTACCACCAAGGAAAAGACCGTCTCGTTCCGCAAACCCAACTACACCCTGGGTTTCTCCAACACCGACCACTTGATCAACCGCGCCAACTGGGACATCAAGCTGACCAAGACCGGCTTCACCAACCAGGCCGGCCACTGCCTGGTGCTGGTCACCAGCATGGGCAATCGCCCGGTGTCGCTGGTGATCCTCGACGCCTTCGGCAAATTCACCCATTTTGCCGATGCCAGCCGTATCCGCAGCTGGGTCGAGACTGGCAAGAGCGGCTCCGTGCCAGACGTGGCTTTGCGCTACAAGGCTGACAAGAACCTGAAGAACCGCCCACGGGCAAATGTCCAGGTGACCGAGTCCCGCTGACAGGTAAATAGCGGCATAAAAAACGGCGCCCTTGAGCGCCGTTTTTTATTTGGCCTGACTGGCCAGAGTCTTGACCGCCTGGGCCGCTGCCTGTTCCTGGCCCGCCTGGGCCGTGGCGCTGGCCGCCTGCTGCCAGCGCTGGGCGTCGACCTTGACCGGCAACTGGGTAGGCCGCTGAATCAGCACGGCCCACTTGCCGCCGTCTTTCCACGCCGACTCAAAGGCGCTGAAGTCCATGGGCATGCGACGCGCCAACCCCGACCGCAGCAGCACCATGCTCTTCTGCTTGTTGTAGCCCACCACCACGACATACCGCGGCCCCGCCCAGAAGGTCGAACCCTGGGTGATACGCGCCATCACCGGGTACCCGGCCGCGACCTGCGCCAGCATCGCCGGCAACTGGTCGTCCAGCGGGTACACCAGCATCCCGTATTCACGGGCCAGCACCTGCATGTTGCGCTCAAGGTCTGCCTCGGCGCCCGGCAAATGCAGCGGCTTATCCAGCAAGCCCGGTGTAATCACAATGCCTTGTTGAGACAGCATGCTGGCCAGAGCAGCCGGGCCACCGAGGTAAGTCTCACCGCGAAACGCCGGCACGCCCTTGAGCTCGACGCTCTCCGGCAGGCCCGGGATGCTCGTGGGCTTTGGGTGCGAGGAGCAGGCTGCCAGCCCCATGAAACAGGCTGCGACCCACCAGGAGGTTTTAATGTTCGAGGGAAACCGCAACTTCGTCACTCACTTGATCAACGGCCGACGTGGGCCCTGATCATAGGACGCTCTTGAGCGCGGGTATAGCCTTGTACCGCAGTAAAAGGCCCGCCATAGAGCAAACAAGTTGGACGCACACGACCATTGGTCAATAGCAGGCAACCTGCGGATAGCTAGACTGTCCATTGAGAAGACAGTGTGTGCCCTGTACCGGGCGAAAGGAGGCACTTATGAGCCTGACAACAACGATTCTGCTTTTGATCTGTGGCTGGCTGGCCGTCGCCGCCGCCATGCTCTGGGGCGTGATGCGCGTAACCCGTCGCCACCATCACCCTCAAGTAAAACCCGCAGCACCCGGCAAGCTGCACAAACCCGCCGGGCACCACGCCTGACGCCTTAGCCGGGCATGCAGCTGAAGTCTTCCGTCTGCGCCAATTCCTTGCCGTGGCTGTCCTTCAACTCGGCGCGTACCGTGGTACCGAGGCTGGATTCCACCAGGGTGTAATGCTCGCCGGCCTTGAAGTTGCCGTAGGTAACATGCCCGCGACAATCCTGCTGGTTGTCATCCCCCGCCTCTTCTTCAAACAAGGTGACATCCAGGCGATGGGCGCCGGGTTTCACTTCGAAGTAGCGACCATCGTCAATGTTTTTCCCGTCTACCCGCTCGGCCATCAGGTCGTTGGGCGCCTCTTCTTGCAGGCCGATCCAGGCTTCGCTCGGGTCCGCTTTCGGAATCGGGCCGGCGCACGCCGACAACAGCAGGACCGCACTCAAGGCCGGGATCAACAACAAGGGTTTAAGAGACATGGCAGAACTCCAAATGGATAAAGAGTGAACGGGCAAAACGACTTCCGTTCGATCGGTATCCAGCTTGGTACTGTCACCATTATTGAACAAATGAATACATATGAAAGGATCTTCAGCCGTTAACTAAATCTTCCTTCACCTGGCTGAAAGGTGCGTGTTAGGTGGGTCCGTCAAGACTGCGAGCGTTTGCAATCCCACTCCTTTGGAGGTTACGGCATGCTCGGGCTGGTAAAGACCGCACTGCTCAAGCCCTACACGTTTATCGTGCTGGCAATTTTCATCTGCATCATTGGGCCCATGGCGGCCTTGCGTACCCCCACCGACGTATTTCCCGACATTGGCATCCCCGTAGTCGCGGTGGTCTGGCAGTACAACGGCCTGTCTCCGGACGCCATGGCCGGTCGCGTGATCTACACCTACGAACGCTCCCTGAGTACCACCGTCAACGACATCGAACACATTGAATCGCAGTCGTTACCCGGCATGGGCATCGTGAAGATTTTCTTCCAGCCCGGCGTGGATATCCGCACCGCCAACGCTCAGGTAACAGCGGTGTCACAAACCGTACTCAAGCAGATGCCACCGGGCATCACCCCACCGCTGATCCTCAACTACAGCGCCTCCACGGTGCCGATCCTGCAGATGGCATTCTCCAGCCCCAGCCTGTCGGAAGCGAAGATCCGCGACCTGGTGCAGAACAACATCCGCCTGCCGCTCAGTGCCCTCCCCGGCCTGGCCATGCCAACCCCGATGGGCGGCAAGCAACGCCAGATCACCCTCGACCTCGACCCGCAGGCGCTGGCCGCCAAAGGCCTGTCGGCGCAAGACGTGGGCAACGCCCTGGCCTTGCAGAACCAGATCATCCCCGTGGGTACCGCCAAACTCGGCCCCAACGAATACACGATTTTGCTCAACAACAGCCCCAAGGCGATTGATGAGCTCAACGACCTGCCGATCAAGACGGTCGACGGCGCAATCATCACCATCGGCCAGGTGGCTCACGTGCGTGACGGCTCGCCGCCGCAGACCAACATCGTGCGCGTCGACGGCCACCGTGCCGTGCTGATGCCAGCCCTGAAAAACGGCAGCATCTCCACCCTGTCGATCATCGACGGCATCCGCCAGATGCTGCCGCGCATCAATGAAACCCTGCCGCCTTCGCTGAAGACCTCACTGCTGGGCGATGCCTCGGTGTTCGTCAAACAGTCGGTGGGCAGCGTGGCCCAGGAAGGCATCATCGCGGCCCTGCTGACCAGTGCGATGATCCTGCTGTTCCTCGGCAGCTGGCGCTCGACCATCATCATCGCCGCCTCGATTCCCCTCGCGGTGCTGTCGGCCATCGCGCTGCTGGCGGCCACCGGGCAGACCCTCAACGTCATGACCCTCGGCGGGCTGGCGTTGGCGGTGGGGATCCTGGTGGATGACGCCACGGTGACCATCGAAAACATCAACTGGCACCTGGAACAAGGCAAGGCGGTGAAGGACGCGATCCTCGACGGCGCCAAGCAAATCGTCGGCCCGGCGTTCGTGTCCCTGCTGTGTATCTGCATCGTGTTTGTGCCGATGTTCATGCTGCAAGGCATCGCCGGCTACCTGTTCCGCCCGATGGCGCTGGCGGTGATTTTCGCCATGGCCAGTTCGTTCATCCTCTCGCGGACATTGGTACCGACCCTGGCGATGTTCCTGCTCAAGCCTCATGTGCCGGAGCAAGGCGAAGGTCATCACCCGGAAGATGCATTCATCAACCACCACGAGGGCGACCAGCACAAACCCCAACGCAACGCCGTGCTGCAATCGGTGCTGAATTTCCAGCAGGGTTTCGAGCGTCACTTCTCCAACCTGCGGGACGTTTACCACAGCCTGCTGACCCTCGCCCTGGGCGCACGCAAGCGGTTCATCGTGGGGTTCCTGGCGTGCATCCTCGCCTCGTTCCTGCTGTTGCCAAGCCTGGGCCAGGACTTCTTCCCGGCCACCGACGCCGGCGCCATGGCCCTGCACGTGCGCTTGCCGCTGGGTACGCGGATCGAAGAAAGCGCTGCGGCGTTTGACCGGATTGAAGCGCGGATTCGCGAGATCGTTCCGGCAGACGAGCTGGACACCATCGTCGACAACATCGGCATCCCGCTGAGCGGCATCGACATGGCCTACAGCAGCAGCGGCACCATCGGCCCACAGGACGGTGACATCCAGGTCACCCTGAAAAAAGACCATGCACCGACTGCCGACTACGTGAAAAAACTGCGCGAAGCGCTGCCCGAAAGCTTCCCCGGCAGCCAGTTCGCGTTCCTCCCGGCAGACATCAGCAGCCAGATCCTCAACTTCGGTTCGCCGGCGCCGCTGGACGTGAAAATCTCCGGGCGCAGCGATGAAGAAAACCGCGCCTACGCCATCGAACTGGAACGTCGCCTGAAACACATACCAGGCATCGCCGACCTGCGTATCCAGCAGTCCACCGGCTATCCGTCGCTGCAAGTCAACGTGGACCGGATGCGCGCCAACGGCCTGGGCATTACCGAGCGTGACGTGACCAACAGTATGGTTGCGTCCCTGGCCGGCAGTTCGCAAACGGCGCCGACCTTCTGGCTCAACCCGGCCAACGGCGTGTCGTATTCGATCGTGGCCGCAACGCCGCAATACCGCCTCGACAGCCTGCCGTCCCTGGAAGCGCTGCCGGTGACCGGTGCCGATGGCCAGTCGCAGATCCTCGGCGGTGTGGCGACGATCTCCCGCGTGCAAAGCCCGGCGGTGGTGACCCACTACAACATCGAACCGACCCTGGACCTGTACGCCAACGTGCAAGGCCGCGACCTCGGCGGCGTCGCCAGCGACGTGCAAAAGGTGCTGAACGACATGGCCCCGATGCGCCCCAAAGGCGCGACCATCAGCCTGCACGGGCAGATCGATGCCCTGCATGAAGCGTTCAACGGTTTGAGCTTTGGCCTGCTCGGTGCGGTGGTGCTGATCTACCTGCTGATCGTGGTCAACTTCCAGTCCTGGACCGACCCGTTCGTGATCATCACCGCGCTCCCGGCGGCCCTCGCGGGCATCGTGTGGATGCTGTTCCTCAGCGGCACCTCATTGTCGGTGCCTGCGCTCACGGGGGCCATCCTCTGTATGGGCGTGGCCACCGCCAACTCGATTTTGGTGGTGAGCTTCTGCCGAGAGCGCCTGGCCGAACATGGCGATGCCCTCAAGGCGGCACTGGAGGCTGGCTACACACGCTTCCGCCCGGTGTGCATGACCGCCCTGGCGATGATCATCGGCATGCTGCCGCTGGCCTTGTCCGAAGAACAAAACGCGCCGCTGGGACGTGCCGTGATCGGCGGCCTGATCCTCGCCACCACTGCCACTTTGCTGTTTGTACCCGTGGTCTTCAGTCTGGTCCACGGTCGTCACCATACTCGCGCTGCTGCTGGAGAAACCCCACATGTCGTCTGATCACAAACCCTCGCGCAAGCGTCTTATGCTCATGGGTGTCGGCGGCCTGACACTGGCCGCCCTGTTGGTCGCCAACGGCCTGCACGCCCGCACGATGCATGAAAAATCCGTCACTGCCTGGACTGAAACCGCCGCTGTGCCCCAAGTGCTGGTATTCCAGCCCAAACAGAACGCGGCCGGCGACACCCTGCGCCTGCCCGCGCACCTCGAAGCCTGGAGCAAGGCACCTATTCATGCACGGGTCAGCGGTTACCTGAAAGACTGGAAAGTCGACATCGGCAGCCAGGTCAAGGCCGGGCAAATCCTCGCCGAAATCGACAGCCCAGACCTCGACCAGCAAGTGGCGCAAACCCACGCTCGCATGGTGCAGGAACAGGCCAACGCACGCCTGGCGGAAACCACCGCCACCCGCTGGAAAAACCTGCTGGACAGCCATTCGGTATCGCGCCAGGAGGCCGATGAAAAAACCTCGAATGCCCTGGCCGCCAAGGCCAACGCCCAGGCTGCCGAAGCTGACTATGCACGGCTCTCGGCGCTGGAAGACTACAAGACCATCCGCGCACCGTTCGCCGGTGTGATCACCGCGCGCAACACCGATATCGGCCAACTGATCAAGGCCGACAGCGACAGCGATCCGGAGCTGTTCGACATCGCCGACACCCACCAACTGCGCCTCTATGTGCCAGTGCCGCAGAACTACGCCGCGGTGATTCATCCGGGGCTCGCCGCACAACTGACGGTACCCGAGCATCCCGGCGAACACTTCAGTGCGCGGCTGATGGGCGACTCCACCGCCATCGACCGTCGCTCCGGCACCTTGCTTGCGCAGTTCGTAGCCGACAACCCGGACGGCAAATTGCTGCCCGGCGACTACGCCGAAGCCACCCTGGCCATCCCGGCCGATACCCATGGCGTGAGCATCCCGGCCAGCGCATTGATCTTCCGCGCCGAAGGCACCCAGGTCGCGGTACTGGATGCGAAGAATCACGTGCACCTGCAAGACATCCACATCGGCCTCGACCTGGGCGAACGCCTGGTGATCGACCAGGGCCTGAAACCCGCCGACCGCGTGGTCGACAACCCGCCCGATGCGTTGCGCGAAGGCGACGCCGTGCAAATGGCCGACGCCGGAGGTGCCCATGCGCCCAAGGCTTAAACCCCTCGCGGCCCTGGTATTGGTAGCACTGCACGGTTGCTCGCTGGCGCCCACCTACAAGGCACCGACCCTGGACCTGCCGGCCAAGTACCGCGAACAGACCAGCGACGGCCCGTGGCACAGCGCGCAGCCGTCCGACCAACTGGCGCCGAAGTGGTGGCAGCTGTACCAGGAACAGCGCCTGAACGACCTGCAGGAACAACTGCTCAAGGCCAACCCGGACCTCGCAGCGGCGCTGGCGCATTTCGATGCGTCCCAGGCCTACGCCAGCCAACTGCATGCCGGGTTGTTCCCGCAAATCACCGCCAGCGCACAACCGTTGCGCCAGCGGCAATCAGACAGCCGGCCGCTGCGGGGTGATACCCAGCCTTCGGTGTACAACAGCAACACGGCCGGTTTTGCGCTGAGTTTTGATCTGGATCTGTGGGGCAAAATCCGCAACCAGGTGGCCGCGGGTGACGCACAGGCACAAGCCTCCGGGGACGATTTGGCGGTGGCACGCCTGAGCCTGCAGCATCAGTTGGCGACGCTGTACGTGCAGCTCAACGGGCTGGATGCCCAGAGCCGGATCCTTAGCAGCTCCCTGGACGATTTTGGCCAGGCGTTGCAACTGACCCGCAGCCGGTACGAAGGGCAGATCGCCTCGGAACTCGACCTGACCCGCGCACAGAACCAGCTGGCTGAAGCCGAGGCGCAGCTGGATGACGTGCGTGGCCAGCGCAATCTCACCGAGCATGCGATTGGGGAGTTGGTAGGCGTCTCCGCCAGCGAATTCCAACTGCCGCCGAGCACGCAACTGATCGCGTTGCCGGGAATACCACAACAGCTGCCAAGCCACCTGCTGCAACGTCGCCCCGATATTGCGGCGGCGGAACGACGAGTGTTTGCGGCCAACGCGAATATCGGCGTGGCGAAGGCCGCGTGGTACCCGGACTTCAGTTTGACCGGCTTGATTGGCGGGCAGACCCAGGGCGTGGGCAACTTGTTCTCGGCGGCCAATCGGTATTGGGCGCTGGGGCCGCTGGTCAACTTGCCGATCTTTGATGGCGGGCGGTTGAGTGCCAATGAACGCCAGGCCAAGGCGGAGTTTGAAGAGGCTTCGGCGCATTACCGTAGCCAGGTTTTGCGGGCAGTGCGTGAGGTGGAAGACAACCTTGGGCAATTGCGTGATTTGCAGCAGGAAGCGATGGATGAACAGGCCGCTGCGAATGCGGCCGAGCACACGCAGGCGCTGGCGATGAACAGTTATCAGGCGGGTGCGGTGAGTTACCTGGATGTGGTGACGGCGCAGACGGCGGCCTTGCAGGCGCAGAGGACGTTGCAGGCGGTGCAGACGCGGCAATTGCAAGCGAGTGTGGGTTTGGTGACGGCGCTGGGTGGCGGCTGGAAGCCTGACGCCTGATACCCATTTCACGCACACCCTAGCTCAAATGTGGGAGGGGGCTTGCTCCCGAAGGCGGTGGGTCAGTACCAGATGTGCTGGCTGATACACCGCCTTCGGGAGCAAGCCCCCTCCCACATTTTATAGCAGTGACTGAACGTACTCAGGCAGCCAGTTTGCCGCCGGCAATCGCCACCGACGCCGCCACCATCGCCCTCAACAACACCGCACACCCCGCCGCCAAATCATCGGGCGCTGCGTTCTCGATTTCGTTATGGCTGATGCCGCCTTCGCACGGCACAAAGATCATCCCCGCCGGGCCCAGTTCTGCGACGAAAATCGCGTCATGCCCTGCCCCGCTCACAATGTCCATGTTCGACAGCCCCAGACCATTGGCCGCATCACGCACGGCATCCACGCAGCCTTTGTCGAAGTACAGCGGCGGGAAGTCGGCGGTGGGTGTCATCTCGAACGTCAGGCCGTGCTTGGCGCACGTGTCGTCGATCACCTTGCGCACCTGGGCAATCATCGAGTCCAGGCGCGCCGGTTCCAGGTGACGGAAGTCCAGGGTCATGCGCACTTCGCCGGGAATCACGTTGCGTGAACCCGGATAGGCTTGCAGGCAACCGACGGTGCCGCAGGCGTGAGGCTGATGGCCCAGCGCGGCCGCATTGACGGCGGCGACCACAGCAGCGGCACCCACCAACGCATCTTTACGCAGGTGCATCGGCGTCGGTCCTGCGTGGGCCTCGACGCCGCGCAGTTTCAGGTCGAACCATTTCTGGCCGAGGGCGCCCAGCACGACGCCGATGGTTTTCTTTTCATCCTCAAGAATCGGGCCTTGCTCGATATGCGCTTCGAAATACGCGCCCACCTTGTGCCCGCTCACCGGCCGGGAGCCGGCGTAGCCAATGGCATTCAGCGCGTCACCCACGGTTACACCGTCGGCGTCGGTCTTGGCGAGCGTGTCTGCCAGGGTAAATTTCTCGGCAAACACGCCGGAGCCCATCATGCAGGGCGGAAAGCGCGAGCCTTCTTCGTTGGTCCACACCACCACTTCCAGCGGCGCCTCGGTTTCCACCTTAAGGTCGTTGAGGGTGCGCAACACCTCAACGCCCGCCAGCACACCAAAACACCCATCAAACTTGCCACCGGTGGGCTGGGTGTCGATATGGCTGCCGGTCATCACCGGCGGCAATTTGGGATTGCGCCCCGGCCGGCGGGCGAAGATATTGCCCACGCCATCGATGGTCACGGTGCAGCCCGCCTCCTCGCACCACTTCACAAACAGGTCGCGGGCCTGGCGATCGAGGTCGGTAAGGGCCAGGCGGCAGACGCCGCCTTTGGGCGTAGCGCCGAGCTTGGCGAGCTCCATCAGGGACAGCCACAAACGGTCGCGGTTGATGTGCTGATGGGTGGATTGCAGAACGTCTGCGGCAGCGTTCATGGGGATCTCCTCAGGCTACTTTTTTATATGAATCGACTCGGTCAACTGTGGGAGCTGGCTTGCCTGCGATGCGGGCGACTCGGTCTTTCAGTTGCACCGGGTCGATGCCATCGCAGGCAAGCCAGCTCCCACATTGACCGTGTTCACAAGGGTGTTTTTACGGCGACTACGCGGGCGCCGCGCTTCATGCACAGGCCGTAATACAACAACCCGCCCAGCGCCGAACCGGTGAACCAGCCGTAGCTGTAGAACCAGCTGAACGCGTCGCTGCCCAGCGACAACAGCGTCAGCACCACCGGCACGCCAAACGCCAGGAAGCCATGCCAGTTCCACGCCGGGTACACGTCATCGCGGTACAAACCGGCGAGGTCCAGTTGCTGTTTCTTGATGATGAAATAGTCCACCACCATGATCCCGGCAATCGGCCCCAGCAGGCTTGAGTAACCCAGCAACCAGTTGGAATACACGGTTTCCAGGCTCACGTCGGAGATGATCAGCCCGAGTTTTTTCAGCAGTTCATGGGCCATCAATGCCAGGCCTACCAGGCCCGTCAATACCACCGCCGTGGTGCGGTTGATCAGCTTGGGCGCGATGTTCTGGAAGTCGTTGGTGGGCGAGACGATGTTCGCCGCGGTGTTGGTGGACAAGGTGGCGATGATGATTAGCGCCATCGCCACGGCCACCCACACCGGGCTCTGGATATGGCCGATCAGGGTCACCGGGTCGGAGACGCTGACGCCCACCAGTTTCACCGAGGCGGCGGTCATGATCACGCCGAGGGCGGCGAACAGGAACATGGTCAGCGGCAGGCCGAAAATCTGCCCGAGTATCTGGTCTTTCTGGCTTTTGGCGTAGCGGCTGAAGTCGGGAATGTTCAACGATAAAGTGGCCCAGAAACCCACCATCGCGGTCAGGCCCGCCATGAAGTAGCCGGTGAGGCTCGCGCCTTCGGGACGCTTGGGCGGGATCGCCATCAGTTCGGTCAGCGAGACGTTGGGCAAGGCCCATACCAGCAGGCCGATGCCGACCGCTACCAGCAGCGGTGCCGACAAGGTTTCCAGCCATTTGATCGACTCGGCGCCGCGCAACACCACCCACAGGTTCAGCGTCCAGAAGATCATGAAGCCGATCACTTCACCGGTGCCGCCGAGGGATTTCCAGCCCTCGAAAATCGAGCCCAGGAACAGGTGAATCGCCAGCCCGCCAAACATCGTCTGGATGCCAAACCAGCCGCACGCCACCAGCGCGCGGATCAGGCACGGCACGTTGGAGCCCAGCACCCCGAAGGACGAACGCAGCAATACCGGAAACGGAATGCCGTACTTGGTACCGGGAAAGGCGTTAAGGGTCAGCGGGATCAGCACCACGATATTGGCCAGCAGGATCGCCATCAGCGCCTCGCCCACCGACAACCCGAAGTACGCGGTGAGCACGCCGCCCAGGGTGTAGGTGGGCACGCAGACCGACATGCCGATCCACAGCGCGGTGATGTGCCACTTGTTCCAGGTGCGTTCGCGCACCTTGGTCGGTGCCATGTCGTGGTTGTAGCGAGGGCTGTCGAGGACGTCGGGGCCGGCGTCGAGTTCGTACAGGCCGTTGCGCTCAATGACTTGCGATCTGTTCTGTTGCATGGCCGCTCCACGGTTTTTTCGAATTATTTTTGCTCATCCCGTGACACGCACAGGATGGCCGGAGTACCTCGTTGACAACATGACATCCGGGACCCGGCCAACCGCCACCGCACTCAATAACCGTGCCGTAAACCGTTACCTTGCCCGCACCGCTTATATAACTCGCTGATGTTTATCAGCTTTATTGTCTTAACCGAAAAGCCCTTCGTTACTTTCAGCGCTACTCAGGCCAAATAACGCAGAAGTTGTCCGAACTCTCAGGACTCAATCTGGTGCAACACAATTATTTTTATTTACCGGCCCCGTCAAGAGGCATGTCTCAAGCGTCTGATTTGCAATAAGAAATGTTGCTCATATTGGGAACCTGTCAAGTGCGTCAAAATGGTGAGAGGTCGCTACATTTTGGTGATTTTGATTTTTTATCGTTTTAATTCAATAACTTAATACCGATATAAGCTTATGAAAAATATTCTTGCTCATTCGAAAAACTCGGGCTAGTTTCTATTCCTGTCACCGCTGACAGGAATTAACTCTCCAGCGGCGCGATGCATTACAACACTTAGAACTGGCACAAGCCGGTCAAGCCTGTGAGGAACTCGACATGTCGCTGTTGATCCGTGGCGCTACCGTTATTACCCATGATGAAAGTTACCGAGCCGATGTTTTATGCGCAGACGGTCTAATCCGCGCCATTGGCACTGATCTGGATATTCCCGCCGGCACCGAGATACTCGACGGCAGCGGTCAATACCTGATGCCCGGCGGCATCGATCCCCATACCCATATGCAATTGCCCTTCATGGGCACCGTGGCCAGTGAAGACTTTTTCAGTGGCACGGCCGCCGGGTTGGCGGGCGGCACCACGTCGATCATCGACTTTGTGATTCCCAACCCGCAGCAATCCCTGCTGGAAGCTTTCCATCAGTGGCGCGGCTGGGCCGAGAAGTCGGCGTCGGACTACGGTTTTCACGTGGCCATTACCTGGTGGAGCGAGCAGGTCCGCGAGGAAATGGCCGAGCTGGTCAGCCACCACGGCATCAACAGCTTCAAGCACTTCATGGCCTACAAGAACGCGATCATGGCCGCCGACGACACCCTGGTGGCGAGCTTCGAGCGCTGCCTGGAGCTGGGCGCGGTGCCGACGGTGCATGCCGAAAACGGCGAGCTGGTGTACCACCTGCAACGCAAGCTGATGGCCCAGGGCATTACCGGGCCTGAAGCACATCCCTTGTCGCGGCCTTCGCAAGTGGAAGGCGAAGCCGCCAGCCGGGCGATCCGGATTGCCGAAACCATCGGCACGCCGCTGTACCTGGTGCACGTGTCTACCCAGGAAGCGCTGGACGAAATCACCTACGCCCGCAGCAAGGGCCAGCCGGTGTACGGCGAAGTCTTGGCCGGGCATTTGTTGCTGGACGACAGCGTGTATCAACACCCCGACTGGCAGACCGCTGCCGGCTACGTGATGAGCCCGCCCTTCCGCCCGCGCGGGCATCAGGAAGCGCTGTGGCACGGCCTGCAATCGGGCAACCTGCACACCACCGCCACTGACCATTGCTGCTTCTGCGCCGAGCAAAAAGCCGCCGGGCGTGATGATTTCAGCAAGATTCCCAATGGCACCGCCGGTATCGAAGACCGCATGGCGCTGCTGTGGGACGAAGGCGTGAACACCGGGCGTTTGTCGATGCAGGAGTTTGTGGCACTGACGTCGACCAACACCGCAAAGATCTTCAACCTGTACCCGCGCAAAGGCGCGATTCGCGTGGGTGCCGATGCCGACCTGGTGCTGTGGGATCCGGCAGGCACCCGGACCATTTCGGCGAAGACTCACCATCAGAAAGTCGACTTCAACATCTTCGAAGGCAAGACCGTACGCGGCGTGCCAAGCCACACCATCAGCCAGGGCAAGCTGGTCTGGGCCGATGGGGATTTGCGCGCCGAGCGTGGTGCGGGGCGGTACATCGAACGGCCGGCGTATCCGGCGGTGTTTGAGCAGTTGAGCAAGCGGGCGGAGCGTTCCAGGCCGGTTGCTGTGAAACGCTGAAAGCGGCCTTCGGCCTATCGCGGGCAAGCCCGGCTCCCACATTTTTGAGCGGTGAATACTTCCAAATGTGGGAGCTGGCTTGCCTGCGATGAGGCCGGTACAGGCAATAAAAAAAACCACTGCCCACCAGAGGCAGCACCTCAAAAACCGTGAGGCCAATACCGTGATCCAGACCCTGAACCATCTTCCACACCCCCCTGAAGATGCGGCCGCACTTGCCGCGCATTTCACCGACCTGGCGCCGCCGCTCAATGCCCGGCAAGCCCAACTGGAAGCCTCGCGCTGCCTGTACTGCTACGACGCACCGTGCGTTAACGCATGCCCCAGCGAGATCGATATCCCCTCGTTCATCCGCAATATCCACACCGAAAACGTCCAGGGCGCCGCGCAGAAAATCCTCTCGGCGAATATCCTCGGCGGCAGTTGCGCCCGGGTCTGTCCGACGGAAATCCTTTGCCAGCAAGCCTGCGTGCGCAACAACGCCGAAGAATGCGCCCCGGTGCTGATCGGCCTGCTGCAGCGTTACGCCGTGGACAACGCGCACTTCAGCGAGCACCCATTCCAGCGTGCCGCGCCCACCGGCAAGCGCATCGCCGTGGTCGGCGCCGGGCCTGCGGGGTTGTCCTGCGCCCATCGCAGCGCCCTGCACGGTCACGACGTGGTGATTTTCGAAGCCCGGGAAAAAGCCGGTGGCCTGAATGAGTACGGGATCGCCAAGTACAAACTGGTGGATGACTTCGCGCAAAAGGAACTGGATTTCCTCCTGCAAATCGGCGGCATTGAAATCCGCCACGGCCAGCGCCTGGGCGACAACCTGACCTTGAGCGAGTTGCACCAGCAATTCGACGCGGTGTTCCTTGGCCTCGGCCTGGCCGCCAGCAAACAGCTCGGCCTGCCTCACGAAGATGCCCCCGGCCTGCTCGCCGCCACCGACTACATCCGCGAATTGCGCCAGGCCGATGACCTCAGCCAACTGCCCCTGGCCGACCGCTGCATCGTCCTCGGCGCCGGCAACACCGCTATCGACATGGCCGTGCAAATGGCCCGCCTCGGTGCCCGTGACGTGAATCTGGTGTACCGCCGTGGCCTGACCGAAATGGGCGCCACTGGCCACGAACAGGACATCGCCAAAGCCAACCAGGTGCGCCTGCTGACCTGGGCCCAGCCCGAAGAGGTGTTGCTCGACGATCAGGGCCATGTGCGCGGCATGCGTTTCGCCCGCACCCGCATGGTGGATGGCCGCCTGCAAGCCACCGGCGAGACCTTCGAACTGGCCGCCGACGCGATCTTCAAGGCCATCGGCCAGGGCTTCGATGACGCGGCGCTGCACGACCCGCTGGCGCACCAACTGCAACGCCAGGGCGATCGTATCTTCGTCAACGAACAGCTGCGCACCAGCATCCCCGGTGTGTATGCCGGTGGCGATTGCGTCAGCCTCGGCCAGGACCTCACCGTCCAGGCCGTGCAACACGGCAAGTTGGCCGCTGAAGCCATGCACGCCCAACTCATGCTGAATGTGGAGGCTGCGTAATGGCCGATCTCTCGATTGTGTTCGCCGGCATCAAAGCCCCCAATCCCTTCTGGCTGGCCTCCGCGCCGCCCACCGACAAGGCCTACAACGTGGTTCGCGCCTTTGAGGCCGGCTGGGGCGGCGTCGTCTGGAAAACCCTCGGCGAAGACCCGGCCGCGGTCAACGTCTCGTCGCGTTACTCGGCGCACTTTGGCGCCAACCGTGAAGTGCTCGGCATCAACAACATCGAGCTGATCACCGACCGTTCCCTGGAGATCAACCTGCGGGAAATCACCCAGGTGAAAAAGGACTGGCCCGACCGCGCGCTGATCGTGTCGCTGATGGTGCCGTGCGTTGAAGAGTCGTGGAAACACATCCTGCCGCTGGTGGAAGCCACCGGTTGCGACGGCATCGAGCTGAACTTCGGCTGCCCCCACGGCATGCCGGAACGCGGCATGGGCGCGGCGGTGGGCCAGGTGCCGGAGTACGTGGAACAGGTGACCCGCTGGTGCAAGACCTATTGCTCGCTGCCGGTGATCGTCAAGCTCACGCCGAACATCACCGACATTCGCGTGGCGGCCCGGGCGGCGTATCGCGGTGGTGCGGATGCGGTGTCGCTGATCAACACCATCAACTCCATCACCAGTGTCGACCTGGAGCGCATGGTCGCCCTGCCAATGGTGGGCACCCAAAGCACTCACGGTGGCTACTGCGGCTCGGCGGTGAAACCGATTGCCTTGAATATGGTGGCGGAGATTGCCCGGGACCCGCAGACACAAGGCTTGCCGATCTGCGGGATTGGCGGGATCGGCAACTGGCGCGATGCGGCGGAGTTCGTAGCGCTGGGCTGCGGCGCGGTGCAGGTGTGCACGGCGGCGATGCTGCACGGGTTTCGGATCGTCGAAGAGATGAAGGACGGACTGTCGCGGTGGATGGACAGCCAGGGCTACAGCAGCCTGCAGGAGTTTTCCGGGCGGGCGGTGGGCAATACGACGGATTGGAAGTACCTGGATATCAACTATCAGGTGATCGCCAAGATCGATCAGGAAGCCTGTATTGGCTGCGGGCGCTGCCATATTGCCTGTGAAGACACATCGCACCAGGCGATCGCCAGCTTGAAGCAGGCGGATGGGACGCATAAGTACGAGGTGATCGATGATGAGTGCGTGGGGTGCAACCTGTGCCAGATCACCTGCCCGGTGGCGGACTGTATCGAAATGGTGCCGGTGGACACCGGGAAGCCGTTTTTGAACTGGACGCAGGATCCGCGCAATCCCTACCGCGAGGCGGTGTAGTCCTTTAGATCGCTATCGCAGGCAAGCCAGCTCCCACAGTTGGAATGCATTCTCCTGTGGGAGCTGGCTTGCCTGCGATGAGGCCCTCAATGTCAGGATAAGGCTCAAGGCTCCAACCCGATCCCCCGCAGGATCACACTCGTCACCGTCTGCACCGCCCGCTCAAACTGCATGTCCGACAACGGCTGATGGTCATTCAGGATTTTCACCTGATGATCAAAGTCGGCGTAGTGCTGGGTCGAGGCCCAGATCATATACAGCAGGCTCGACGGTTCCACCGGCAGGATGCGTTTGTCTTCCACCCACTGGCGAATCTTCGCTTCCTTCATCTTGGCCCAGTCGTACAGGCTCACGTCCAGCGCCTCACCCAGGGTCGGCGCGCCGTGGATGATTTCGTTAGCCCAGACTTTCGAACCGTAAGGCCGGCTGCGGGAGTGCTGCATCTTGGCGCGGATGTAGCTGCTGAGCACTACCCGTGGGTCATCGAACATCTCGAAGCACAAGGCGTCCTGCTTCCACACTTCCAGCAGGTCGAACAACACCGCGCTGTACAGCTCGCTCTTGGTGCTGAAGTAGTAATGCAGGTTGGAGCGCGGCAGCTGCACTTCTTCAGCGATATCGGCCATGGCGGTGCTGCCATAACCCTTCTCGGCGAAGACCTTTTCAGCCGCCAGCAGAATCTTTTCGACGTTGACCCGACGAATACCGATCTTGTGATTGCCCATACGGGCTCCCTGACAACAACATGGCCTCAAGACTACCATCCGCTCCAGTCCGCGCGACACGCCACTGTGAAACTTCGTACAAGAACCTTCCCCGTGGAAACCGGATTGGTTAGCATCGCCATCCCCTCGAAGGATCCTCTCCATGACTATCCGACAGCGAGACGCGTGCGACGACCCGGTGCTTGGCGCACTGTGGGAACGCTCGGTGCGCGCCACCCACGACTTTCTCAGCGAAGACGATATCCAGCGCCTGCTGCCCCTGGTGCGCGACTGCTACCTGCCGATGCCCGCACTTGAAGTGTGGGTGTACGAAGACGCCCAGGGCATTGCCGGCTTTGTCGGCACCGGCGGCAATAACGTAGAGATGCTGTTTATCGACCCGAGCCGGCGCGGCCAGGGCATCGGCCGCCAGTTGCTGGACTTTGTGCGCGCCCGCCACGACACCTTGCGGGTGGATGTGAACGAACAGAACCCACAAGCCGTGGGTTTCTACCTGCACTATGGTTTTACCCGGACCGGCCGCTCGCCCGTCGACGGCGAAGGCAAGCCCTTCCCCTTGTTGCACATGGCTCTACCGAACGACTGACTCTCACCTGAAGGTATTGAACAATGTTGATCAAGAAGACCCTCACCACCGTCGCCCTGCTCGCTTCCCTGCTGGGCGCCTCGGCCGCGTTTGCCCACGCTCACCTGAAAAGCGCGAAGCCTGCTGCCGACAGCAGCGTCACCGCCCCCAAGGACCTGCGCCTGACCTTCTCCGAAGGCGTTGAAGCGACCTTCACCAAGGTGTCCCTGAGCAAGGACGGCACTGAAGTGGCGATCAAAGGCCTGGAAACCCCGGATGCCGACAAGAAAGTGCTGGTGGTGACACCGGCCGCACCGTTGGCCGCCGGCACCTACAAAGTGGTGTGGAACGCCGTCTCGGTGGATACCCACAAGAGCAACGGTGAATACAGCTTCAAGGTCGGCCAATAATCCATGGCCACCCTGCTGGTGCTGTGCCGCTTCCTGCATTTCATCGTGGTGCTGTTGATGTTCGGGGCCTGTGTGTTCAGGCCCTGGTTGCTGGGCGCGGGACCGCAACCGCTGCTGGACCGCCACCTGTCGCGCATCACCCAAGGGTTGGCGTGGCTGGCACTGGTGTCGGGGGTGGCGTGGCTGCTGTTGATCAGCGCGAGCATGGCCGGTGTCGGGCTGGGCGCGCTGGAGTGGTCGACGGTGCAGTTGGTGCTGGGTAAAACCTTTTTCGGCCAGGTCTGGACCTGGCACCTGGTGCTGAACGTGCTGCTGGTGCTCGGCCTGATGACGCCGTGGAAGGCGGTGCGCCTGCCGCTCTGCGCATTGTTGCTGGCGACGCTCGCACCGGTGGGCCATGGCGCCATGCTCAATGGCCTGGCCGGGCAATTGCTGATCCTCAACCAAGTGGTGCACCTGGTGTGCGTCGGTGCCTGGCTGGGTGGCTTGCTCATGCTGGTGTTGATCCTCAGGCAATCGCCCCGCTATCCATTGG
Source organism: Pseudomonas sp. 1912-s (assembly GCF_029269205.1). NCBI lineage: Bacteria > Pseudomonadati > Pseudomonadota > Gammaproteobacteria > Pseudomonadales > Pseudomonadaceae > Pseudomonas > Pseudomonas sp. 1912-s. The sequence goes on from NZ_JARIXR010000018.1 coordinate 74,482, forward strand.
AGCCGATCCTGCAGCGCTTCAGCGGCATCGGTTATGGCCTGGTCACGGGATTGCTGGTGACCGGCCTGATCAACGTGCGCGTCCTCACCGGGCAGTTCTGGCCAACGCCATTGTTCAGCGGGTTCGCCCTGATCCTGCTGATCAAGGTGCTACTGGTATTCGGCATGCTCGCGCTGGCGCTGTTGAACCGCCTGCGGATCCATAACTGTGAGCAGCGACTGCCAGCATTGAAGGCCAGCGTGAGGCTGGAACTGTTACTAGGTGTTTCAGCGGTAGCCGCCGTTTCGTTGCTTGGCACCTTGCCGCCCATGATTGTGGCTGGATAAACCCTCTGCGACTGACGCCCCTCACCCTGGGAGTCATCGTATAACTTTCGATTGACAACCCCCTGAAACCCCGCAAATATCGCCTCCAATGTTGTACGACAACGTATAACAAAAAATAAAAACAACAAAAGACAAGGGAGCGTCACTGTGAGCCAACACGTCCGCCATTTCTCCTGCACCACCCGCTTCGCCGCCATCGGTTTGAGCAGCCTGGCCTTCACCCTCCCCATTACCGCCTCGGCAGAAGGCTTCATCGACGACACCAAAGCCACGCTCAACCTGCGCAACGCTTACTTCAACCGCAACTTCACCAACGCCGCTCACCCACAGGCCAAGGCCGAAGAGTGGACGCAAAGTTTTATCCTCGACGCCAAGTCCGGCTTCACCCAGGGCACCGTCGGTTTCGGCCTGGACGTGCTGGGCCTGTACTCGCAGAAACTCGACGGTGGCAAAGGCACCGCCGGTACCCAGTTGTTGCCGACCGGCAGCGATGGCCGCCCCGTCGACAATTTCGGCCGCCTGGGCGTGGCGCTGAAAACCCGGTTGTCGAAGACCGAATTGAAAGTCGGCGAATGGATGCCGGTGCTGCCGATCCTGCGTTCGGATGACGGCCGCTCGCTGCCGCAAACCTTCCGTGGCGGCCAGGTCACTTCCAGCGAGATTGGCGGCCTGACCCTGTACGGCGGCCAGTTCCGCGGCAACAGCCCGCGCAACGACGCGAGCATGGATGACATGTTCCTCAACGGCAAAGCCGCGTTCACCTCCGACCGCTTCAACTTCGGAGGCGGCGAATACACCTTCAACGACAAGCGCACCCAGGTAGGCGTGTGGTACGCCGAACTCAGCGACATCTACCAGCAACAGTATTTCAACCTGACCCACAGCCAGCCCGTGGGCGACTGGACCCTGGGCGCCAACCTCGGTTACTTCACCGGCAAGGAAGACGGCAAGGCCCTGGCCGGCGACCTCGACAACAAAACCGCGTTCGCCCTGCTCTCGGCCAAATACAAAGGCAACAGCTTCTATATCGGCCTGCAGAAACTCACCGGCGACAGCGCCTGGATGCGGGTCAACGGCACCAGCGGCGGTACCCTGGCCAACGACAGCTATAACGCCAGCTACGACAACGCCAAGGAGAAATCCTGGCAGGTGCGGCACGACTTCAACTTCGTGGTGCTGGGCATTCCCGGGCTGACCATGATGAACCGCTACATCAGCGGCGATAACGTGCACACCGGGGCGATCACCAATGGCAAGGAATGGGGCCGTGAGTCGGAACTGGCCTACACCGTGCAGAGCGGTGCGCTGAAGGACCTGAATGTGCGCTGGCGCAACGCAACGATGCGCCGGGATTTCAGTACCAACGAGTTTGATGAAAACCGGGTATTCATCAGTTACCCGCTGTCGTTGTTATAGCGGTTTACACACAACAGGAAAGGCTTTTGTGGTGAGGGAGCTGGCTGTGGCGAGGGAGCTTGCTCCCGCTGGAGTGCGAAGCGCTCCCAGGATTTTGGGGCTGCTGCGCACCCCAGCGGGAGCAAGCTCCCTCGCCACAGGAAGCGATGACCCTCTATCAACTTCGACCAATAGCGCGTTGACAAGTGTAGGAAAGCCTAACGATACTTCGGATTAGTCATACGACAACCTACAACAATAACGGGACCACCATGACCACCACAACCGCTCCTACCCCGTTCAACCGCTTGCTGCTCACCGGCGCCGCCGGTGGCCTGGGCAAAGTCTTGCGCGAACGGCTGCGCCCTTACGCCAAGGTGCTACGCCTGTCGGATATCGCCGACATGGCCCCGGCCACTGATGACAGCGAAGAAGTATTGCCTTGCGATCTGTCCGACAAACAAGCGGTGCACCAACTGGTGGAAGGTGTCGACGCGATCCTGCACTTCGGCGGCGTGTCGGTGGAGCGCTCCTTCGAGGAAGTGCTGGGTGCGAACATCTGCGGGATCTTCCACATCTATGAAGCCGCCCGCCGTCACGGGGTCAAGCGGGTGATCTTCGCCAGCTCCAACCACGTGATCGGCTTCTACAAGCAGGACGAAGCCCTCGACGCCCACTCCCCCCGCCGCCCGGACAGTTACTACGGTCTGTCCAAGTCCTATGGCGAGGACATGGCCAGTTTCTACTTCGACCGCTATGGCATCGAAACCGTCAGCATCCGTATTGGCTCCTCGTTTCCGGAACCCCAGAACCGCCGGATGATGCACACCTGGCTGAGCTTCGACGACCTGACCCAATTGCTCGAACGCTCGCTGTACACACCGAACATCGGCCACACCGTGGTGTACGGCATGTCGGACAACCTCGATGTGTGGTGGGACAACCGCTTCGCCGCGCACCTGGGCTTCACCCCGCGTGACAGCTCCGAAGTGTTCCGCAAACAGGTGGAAGCCCAACCGCTGCCCGCGGCCGACGACCCGGCGCGGGTCTACCAGGGCGGCGCGTTTTGTGCGGCCGGCCCGTTCGGCGACTGACCACAGACCAACCCAAGGGAATGAGTGGCCATGCAAGCAGAACTGATTGTCGACGCCCGCAACGCGGTGGGTGAATGCCCGGTGTGGGTGCCCAGGGAAAACGCCCTGTACTGGGTGGATATTCCCAACGGCGAACTGCAACGCTGGAGCGCCGCCAGCGGCCAGGTGCAGGCCTGGAAAACCCAACAGATGCTCGCCTGCATCGCGCGTACCGACGCAGGCAATTGGGTCGCAGGCATGGAGACCGGCTTTTTCCAGCTGACGCCCCACAACGACGGCAGGCTCGACACTGCGCTCCTGGCCAACGTCGAGCACGCCCGCCCGGACATGCGCCTGAACGACGGCCGCTGTGATCGCCAGGGCCGGTTCTGGGCCGGCAGCATGGTGCTGAACATGGGCGCCAATGCCGCCGAAGGCGCCCTGTACCGCGTTGAGCACGGCCAGCCCGTGCACACCGTACTCAACGGTTTCATCACGCCCAACGGCCTGGCCTTCAGCCCCGACGGGCGCACGATGTACCTCTCGGATTCACACCCGCTGATCCAGCACATCTGGGCCTTCGACTACGACATCGACAGCGGCACGCCGTCCAACCGCCGGTTGTTTGTGGACATGCACCAGTTCCTTGGCCGCCCCGACGGTGCTGCCGTGGACGCCGAAGGTTGCTACTGGATCTGTGCCAACGACGCCGGGCTGGTGCACCGTTTTACCCCCGACGGTCGCCTCGACCGTTCCCTGGCCGTACCGGTAAAAAAACCCACCATGTGCGCCTTCGGCGGCAGCCGGATGGACACCCTGTTCGTCACCTCGATCCGCGACGATCACAGCCCGCACTCCCTCGCCGGCGGCGTCTTCGCCCTCAACCCTGGCGTACAAGGAATGCCGGAGCCCAGCTTCATCCTCTAGCTGCATCGCTGTGCCTTGAACAAAACAATAACAAGACTGGAGAGACACCCCATGGACTTCAAACGCACCTTGCTCGCCGCTGCACTCCCGTTCGTTTTTACCCTCGGCAGCGCCGCCCACGCGCTGGAAATCAAATTCGCCGACATCCACCCCGCCGGCTATCCCACCGTGGTAGCCGAGGAACAACTGGGTAAAACCCTGGTCGCTGAAAGCAAGGGCGGCCTGACCTTCAAGATGTTCCCCGGCGGCGTGCTGGGTTCGGAAAAGGAAGTGGTCGAGCAGGCCCAGGTCGGCGCAATCCAGATGGCGCGGGTCAGCCTCGGCATCGTCGGCCCGGTGGTGCCGGACGTGAACGTGTTCAACATGCCGTTCGTGTTCCGTGACCAGGTGCACATGCGCAAGGTCATCGACGGTGAGATTGGTGATGAGATCCTTGCAAAAATCACCGACTCCGAATTCAACCTGGTGGCCCTGGCCTGGATGGACGGCGGCACGCGCAACATCTACACCAAGAAACCGGTGCGCAAGATCGAAGACCTCAAGGGCATGAAGATCCGCGTGCAGGGCAACCCGATCTTCATCGAAACCATCAACGCCATGGGCGGCAACGGCATTGCCATGGACACCGGCGAGATCTTCAGTGCCCTGCAGACCGGGGTGATCGATGGTGCGGAAAACAACCCGCCCACCCTGCTGGAACACAACCACTACCAGAACGCCAAGTTCTACAGCCTCACCGGGCACCTGATCCTGCCCGAGCCCATCGTGATGTCGAAAATCACCTGGAACAAGCTCACCCCCGAGCAACAGGTGCTGGTGAAAAACACCGCCAAGGCCGCGCAGATTCAGGAGCGTGAACTGTGGGATGCCAAGTCCGCCAGCAGTGAAGCCAAACTCAAGGCCGCCGGTGTGGAGTTCATCGACATCGACAAAAAACCGTTCTATGAGGCCACCGCCTCGATCCGCGACAAGTACGGCGCGCCTTACGCCGACCTGATCAAGCGCATCGAAGCCGTCGAGTAACCCGCCCTCCCCTTATAGAAAAGGCCCGGCGCGGTCAGCACCGACGCGCCCGGTCACGGTGAACGCCATGAAGAATTTACTGCTGCGCATCAACGACCGCATTTACATGAGCTGCATCTGGGTCGCCGGCCTCGCCGTTCTCGGTGTCGCCCTGATCATCCCCTGGGGCATCTTCGCCCGTTACGTGCTCGGCACCGGCTCAAGCTGGCCGGAGCCCACCGCCATCCTGCTGATGCTGGTGTTCACCTTTGTCGGCGCCGCCGCCAGTTACCGCGCCGGGGCGCACATGTCGGTGGCCATGGTCACCGACCGCCTGCCACCGGGCCAACGCAAAGTCGTTGGCATCGCCTCGCAACTGTTGATGGGCACCATCTGCCTGTTCATGGCGATCTGGGGCACCAAGTTGTGCCTGTCCACCTGGAACCAGTTCATGAGCGCCATGCCGACCTTGCGGGTGGGCATCACCTATATGCCGATCCCGATTGGCGGCTTGCTCACGCTGATTTTTGTGCTGGAAAAACTCCTGCTCGGTGACCAGAGCAACCGTCGGGTCGTGCGCTTCGACCTGGTTGAAGAAAGTGAAGGGGCTGCCTGAATGGACGCATTGATTCTGTTGGGCAGCTTTATCGCTTTGATCCTGATCGGCATGCCGGTAGCTTATGCCCTGGGGCTTTCTGCGCTGATCGGCGCGTGGTGGATCGACATTCCGTTCCAGGCCCTGATGATTCAGGTGGCCGGCGGGGTGAACAAATTTTCGCTGATGGCGATCCCGTTCTTCGTGCTGGCCGGGGCGATCATGGCCGAGGGCGGCATGTCGCGCCGGCTGGTGGCGTTTGCCGGGGTGCTGGTGGGGTTTGTGCGCGGCGGCTTGTCCCTGGTGAACATCATGGCCTCGACGTTTTTCGGGGCGATCTCCGGCTCGTCGGTGGCCGATACCGCCTCCGTGGGTTCGGTGCTGATTCCGGAAATGGAACGCCAGGGGTATCCCCGCGAATTCGCCACCGCCGTCACCGTGAGCGGCTCGGTGCAGGCGTTGCTGACGCCACCCAGCCACAACTCGGTGCTCTATTCCCTGGCGGCTGGCGGCACGGTATCCATCGCCTCGCTGTTCATGGCTGGCGTGGTTCCGGGCCTGCTGATGAGCGCCTGCCTGATGGTGCTGTGCCTGATCTTCGCGAAAAAGCGCAACTACCCCAAAGGCGAAGTGATCCCCCTGAAACAGGCGCTGAAAATCTGTGCCGACGCCCTGTGGGGCCTGATGGCCATGGTGATCATCCTCGGCGGGATTCTGTCGGGCATCTTCACCGCCACCGAGTCGGCGGCGATTGCGGTGCTGTGGGCGTTCTTCGTGACCATGTTCATCTACCGCGACTACAAGTGGAGCGAGTTGCCCAAGCTGATGCACCGCACGGTGCGCACCATTTCCATCGTGATGATCCTGATCGCGTTCGCCGCCAGCTTCGGCTACATCATGACCCTGATGCAGATCCCGGCGAAGATCACCACGATGTTCCTGACCCTCTCGGACAACCGTTACGTGATCCTGATGTGCATCAACGCCATGCTACTGTTGCTGGGCACGGTGATGGACATGGCGCCGCTGATTCTGATCCTCACGCCGATTTTGCTGCCGGTGGTGCTGGGCATTGGCGTCGACCCGGTGCACTTCGGCATGATCATGCTGGTGAACCTGGGGATCGGCCTGATCACCCCGCCGGTGGGCGCGGTACTGTTTGTGGGGGCGGCGGTGGGCAAGGTCAGCATCGAGAAGACCGTGAAGGCATTGCTGCCGTTTTATGGCGTGCTGTTCCTGGTGCTGATGGCCGTGACCTACATTCCGGCGTTGTCGTTGTGGTTGCCGGGGTTGGTGCTATAAGCCCCACACTGTGTGTAGCGAGGGAGCTTGCTCCCTCAACACAGCACGCTCACCTGCCACAGAAGCATTCATCATCCAATAGGTCTGCTGACACTCATGATGCTTGAACTCGAAGACAACCTGACCCACCTGACGCTCTCGCCAGCGTTCGGTGGGAGTATCGTCAACTGGACCGTGCGCAGCAGCGGCCAGCCCTTGCTGCGCCACACCGATCAACAGGCGTTGGCCAGCGGCCTGCCGGGCAAGCTGGGGTGTTTCCCGCTGGCGCCCTGGTCAAACCGGGTGGCCGAGGGTGGCTTTGATAACCCTGCCGGATGGCTGGCCCTTGAGCCCAACAGCCCGCTGGACCCGTTGCCGATTCATGGCAGTGCCTGGCAGCAGGCGTGGCAAGTGGTCCGTCGTTCGACAGACGAGGCGGTGCTGCAACTGGACAGCCCCACACCGTTTGCGTATCGCGCCGAGCAGCGCCTTCAGTTGAGGGACGGCAGGTTGAGCATCACCCTGCGCGTCACGCACCTGGCGGAAAAAGCCGCGTGGCACGGGCTGGGATTGCATCCGTATCTGCCCCGCAGGCCGGGAACGCAGTTGCAGGCCAAGGCTTCGCAGGTGTGGATGAGTGATGCAACGAAACTGCCGACGGGACTGGCTACCGTGCCCGTCGAGTGGGATTTCCAACGGCTGAAGTCGTTGCCCGAGGCGCTGGTGGACAACGGTTTTGGCCAATGGGACGGGCATTGCCTGATCCAGCAGCCAGACCTGGGTTACACCCTGGAATGCCAGGCCACCGGCAGCGACTACTACCTGCTGTATTGCCCGCCGGGGCTGGATTTTTTCTGCTTCGAGCCAGTGAGTCATCCGGTGAATGCCCACCACCTGCCGGGCAGGCCGGGGCTGAACTTGCTGGAGCAAGGACAGTCAGTGGAGCTGGGTTTCAGCCTGCAATACAGCCCCCTCTAACCACACACAACCCCATGTGGGAGCGGGCTTGCTCGCGAATGCGGTGGATCAGGCAGTACATCTGCGACTGATACTCCGTATTCGCGAGCAAGCCCGCTCCCACATTTTGATCTCCAGTGTGTCAGGGAGGAGTGTTTTTTAAACGCCCCGCCGTGTCGATACTCACCACCACCGACAACCCCGGCCGCAGCCGCTCACTCTGCTCCTGGCCCGGGTCCACGGTGATCCGCACCGGCACGCGCTGGGCGATCTTCACGAAGTTGCCGGTCGCGTTATCCGCCTGCAACAAGCTGAATTCCGACCCGGTGCCCGGTGAAATGCGCTGCACCGTGCCGTGAAACTTGCGGTGGTTCAGGGCATCCACCGTGAAGGTCACCGGCTGGCCGACCTGCACGTTGTCCATCTGGGTTTCTTTCATGTTGGCGATCACCCACAGCTGGTTCGGCACCAGCGCCATCAACTGCGCACCGCTGTTGACGTAGGCCCCGAGGCGCACGCCAATCTGCCCCAGCTGCCCGTCACGCGGGGCGATGATCCGGGTGTTCGACAGGTCGATGCGCGCCAGTTCCACCGCCGCGTCCGCGCTGGCCACCGCCGCCTCCAGCGAACCGCGATTGACGATCACCGTCTGCAAATCCTGCCGGGCGATTTCCAGGCTGGCCTGGGCCTGGGCCACGGCCGCAATGGTCTGCGCGTTGGCGGCGCGAGTCACGTCCAGCTCGCGCTTGGACACCGATCCATCGCTGATCAACTCTTCGTTGCGGCGCAAATCTGCGGTGCTCTTGCGGGCCTGGGCCTGGCTGTCCATCAAGGCCGCCTGGCGCAGCTTGATGGTAGCCTCGGCGCTGTTGCGTTGCTGCACCACATTGGCAAGGGACGCCTGCTGCACCGCCAATTGCGCCAGGGCCTGATCGAGGCGCTGCCTGTAGATGCGGTCATCGAGGCGCACCAGCAAATCCCCGGCCTTGACGTACTGGAAGTCCGTCACCGGCACTTCATACACATAGCCACTGAGCTGCGGCCCGATAATCGTCACCTGGCCACGCACCAGGGCGTTCTCAGTGGTTTCCACGGCGCTGCTGAAGGGCGGCAATTGCCAGGCGTAAAGCACGATCAGCACGCCGACAATCGCAATCGCGGCAAAGCCCATCGAGGAGATGATGCGCACCCGCAAGGAGCGGGGTTCGGTGGCCGGCATGCTCGGCGGTGCGGTGCCTTCCGGCGTGGAAGCAATGGCGTTGGTGGTGGTCGTCGTCGGTTCGGTCATGAAGAAAGTGCGCCGCTGGGTTGAACGGGAGGCGCTGCACTGGCGGCAGCTTTAGTGGTACTCATCAGCCAGAGGCTGCGGATAAAAATCCAGATCATGGTGAGGATGGCGATGATCGCGATCAGCATGAACACATCGTTGTAGGCCATCACATTCGCCTCGCGGGTGGCCGCCGTGGCCAGGCTGCGAATGCCCATCAGGTTACGCAACTCGGGGTCGGCAATCACCCCGCCATAGGCCGAGCCGCCGCTGGCCACCCGCGCGGCCACACGCGGGTCGAGCAAGGTCAGGTGTTCGACGATCATGCTGGAATGGAATTTCTCCCGCACGATCTGAAACGTGCCCAGCAATGCCGCGCCAATCAGGCCGCCGAGGTTCTGGCAGATCCCGAACAGCACCGAAAAACTCACCAGGTTCCTGGGGTTGGTCAGCACGTTCTTCGTGCCCAACACCATGGTCGGCCCGAGGAAGAACGTGCCGCCAAAGCCTAGCAGGAACTGGCTGATGTACATGTTTTGCGGGCGCGTGAGGTTGCTGGAGAAACTGTCCATCACCGAGCCCACGGCCATGAAGGCCAGGGAGATGATCAGCGGCATCAGCAAATGCGCCGGGTTGATGGTCAGCGCGCTGACGGCCAGGCCGGCAATCGCCCCCGCCAGCATCACCCAATACAGCGTGCGCATCTGCTCGTTGCTCATGTTCAGCATCTGCATGAAGCCCACAGCGCCGGTGGACTGTTCCGAGAGCACCATGCGAATCAGGATCACCGCCAGCGCGAGGCGAATCATCGCCCCACTGCCCAGCCAGCGGGTCATCAGCAACGGGTTGGCGCGGTTATGCTCGATGGCCAGGCCGGCCATGATCAGCACCAGCGAGCAGGCCGAGGCGATGCCGATCCACGGTGCTTCCAGCCACCAGTCGATACGGCCCAGGGACAGCACGGCGCAGAGCAAGGCGACACCGGTGGCGAGGATCGCGAAGGTGAGGAAGTCGAGCTTTTCGAAGGTCTTGAAGCGATCGCCCGGGGGCAGCTTGAGCAGAAACACGCAGCCCAGGCAGGTCAGGGCCATGCCCAGTTCGAACAGGTACAGGCCGCGCCATTCGGCGATTTGCAGCAGGTCTTCGGAGAACAGTCGAGCCAGGGGTAACGCCAGCTGCGCGGTGCCCAGGCCGAGAACCAGGGCTTTCATCCGCCATTTTGCGGGGAAGGCCTGGATCATGTAGTACAGGCCCAGGGAACTGAGGGCGGCGCCCACCATGCCGTGGGCGGCCCGTACGGCGATGGCCGAGCTGAGGTCATTGACGAACAGGTGGCCGAAGGTGACCAGGGCGTAGAGCACCAGGAACACTTCGGTGAAAGCGCGCAGGCCGAATTGCTGGCGGAATTTGACCAGCAGCAGGTTCATGGAGACGTTGGTCATGACATAGGCGGCGGGGAGCCAGGCCATTTCTGCGGTAGTGGCGCCCAAGGCGCCTTGCAGGTACACCAGGTTGGCGATCACCAGCGAGTTGCCGAGGCCGCCGGTGATTGCCACCAGCACGCCGACCAAGGCGTATGCCCAGCGTTTGCGGGTGGAATGCAGCGGCGTCGACGGCGAGCCCGGCAGGCTCGGGCGTTCGTGGGGCTGCCAGGTGTGGGGGGTGTATTTGTCCATTCAGTGACCTTGATGACCGACGTGCAAGGCCGGTGAAACCCTTACTCAGAGAGTAGTTAACCTGAGTCCGGTTCATCTTGCCATCTTGGGAGGGGGTTTGGTGGGTGTGTATATCCGTTGCTGCGGTCAGGGCGGCTATTGGTTCCGCTCTTACAGCGGGCACAGTCAAATGTGGGAGCTGGCTTGCCTGCGATAGCATCGCCTCGGTGTACCTGAAAGACCGAGTTGTCTGCATCGCAGGCAAGCCAGCTCCCACAGAAAAGCAGAGCTGCAGCAGTTTCAGATTTGGTTTTCGCTTTGGCTTTTGCTCTGGCTTCTACCACTCAAGCCGGCCTGTAGGCCGCTGTGCTCTTGCTTTTGATCTTGATCTGACTGCCCCAATAAGCCCGAGGCCGAACGTAGGTATTGAGGAGCGGGTAAACCGGCAGGACGCCGGTTTAGCCGCGACGGGGCAGGGACGCCCCGTCGCGGCGGCCCGCGGAGCAATGCCGGAGTGAGGGAACACCGAGCCTAGGCGAGGTGCCGACAGGCGGGGCAGAGCGCTTTGGTTACTTTGCCGCTTTTGCAAAGTGACTCGCTGTAAGAGCGAAACCATAAGCCGCCGTTACCCAACTAACGGATATGTACACCGCCCCCCCCACTCAAATCCACCCCAACCAACTCCAATACGTAGCCGCAAACACCAACATCAACCCATACCCAATCAACGTCACCAGAATCCCGACCTTGGCAAACTGCCGCGCCGTGAACGTCCCGGTCCCCAAACACACCATATTCTGCGGGGCGTTGATCGGCAGGATAAACCCGTAGCTCATCACAAACCCCAGCAGCATGGTCATCCCCAGGCGACTGAACTCCCCGGGCAACGTCTGCAACACCGCAATCAAAATCGGCAACAGCGCCGAGGTCAACGCCGTGGCACTGGCAAACCCCAAATGAATCACAATCAAAAACGCCCCCAGAATCGCAAACACCCCCAGCGGCCCCACCTGATCCAGGCCAGTGTGCGCCACCACCTGCGACCCCAACCACTGCCCCGCCTGCGTCGTGAGCAACGCCGTCCCCAGGCTGATACCCACACCAAACACAATCACCGTGCCCCACGGAATCCGCGACTGCACATCCTTCCAGGTCATCACCCCGATCCCCGGCATCAGCAAAAACACCAACCCGGCATACGTCGTCGAGGTCGTATCAAAGCTGTGCAACCGCCCTTCCGTGGCCCAGGCCAACAACAGCAACGCCGACACCGTCAGCAAGCGCTTCTGCGGGCCGGTCATCGGCCCGATGTCCACCAGCGACTGCGCCACCGCCTCCTTGCCGCCGGGAATGCTGTCACTCTCCGGCGGCAACAGCTTCAGCACCAGGAACAACAACACCGCCGACATGATCAGCGCCCATGGCGCACCGGCGATCAACCAGTCGATCCACGACACGCGCTGACCCAGCATTTTGTCCATGAAGCCGACAGTCAGCAGGTTCTGCGCCGCCGCCGTCTGGATGCCAACGTTCCAGATGCTGGTGCCCTGGGCCACGACGATCATGATCCCGGCCGCGATATTGGAGCGTTTGTCCACGCCAAACGCGGCGATCACCCCCATCATGATCGGCACCACACACGCGCTGCGGGCCGTCGCGCTGGGCACCACCAGGCTGAGGAGGATGGTCACGGCAATGGCCCCGACAAGAATGCCCCGAGTGCTGGTCCCCACGCGGGTCAGCGTGACCAGCGCGATGCGCCGATCAAGACCGGTATGGGTCATGGCCGCCGCGATAAACAGCGCGCCGGCTACCAGGGCCAAGGCGGGGTTGGAAAACCCGGTCAACGCCATGCTGATGGCCGGGCTGGAACCGATCAGGTGCGTGGGGTCTTGCAGCGACGGCGCAGTGCCGAGCAAAAACGCCATCAGGGACGTAATCATGATCGCGCTGGCCTCGTAGGAGACCGCTTCGGTGATCCACACCACCACGGCAAACGCGAGGATCGCCAGCATTCGGTGCCCGGCCACCGGCAAGTCGGCCGGCAGGGGCAACAGCAGCACGCCGACCATCACCAGCACGCCGACGACCAGGCCCAAGGGCAACTTGAATGAAGCAGCAGGTGTTGCGGGGGCGCTCATGGGGTTCTCCGTCGGCCTTTAAATCAGGCCGACAGCATGAGGCAAAGCGTCACGGCGGGTGTTGACGGGTATCAAGGTGCCGCCCGCTTAGAAGGCCGCCCGCCACAGCATGCCCACCGCCACCAGCACGCACAGGGTGGCAAAACCCACCTGCAGGGTGCGCGCCTTGATCACCGAGCACAGGCGCCGGCCCGCCAACATACCGACAATGCTCGAACCGATAAACACCCAGCCCACTGGCTCGATACTGACCCCGGCGTGAAACGCGCCGATCACGCCGATCAACGAGATCAGGCTGATCACCATCAAGGAGGTGGCGACGATGCCGCGCATTTGCACGTCGGTCAGTTGCTTGAACGCCGGCACGATCAGAAAGCCGCCGCCCACACCGAGCAAGCCCGATACCGCGCCGGTTACCGCGCCCAGTGCCGCCAGGGTGGCGGTGCACTTGGCCGTCCAGGAAAAGCGCCCGGTCTGTTGGTCGAGCATGCAGTTCTTCTGGCCCCAGGACGCGGCGCCGTGATCACTCGGCCCGGCCTCCAGCTTCTCGCGCCGCAACATGCGCCAGGCCACCAGCACCATCAGCGCACTGAACAGACCCATCAGAACCTTCTCCGGCATCTGATGGGCGAAGAATACCCCCAGCGGCGAAAACAGCGCGCCGAGCAGCGCAATCAGCAGCGCCGCGCGGTAACGCACCAGGCCATGGCGCAACCCATCCAGGGCCCCCACGGCGGCGGCGGCACCCACCGCGAACAGCGACACGGGCGCGGCCTGGGTCATGGTCAACCCCAGCCCCAACACCAGCGCCGGAACGCCAAGAATGCCGCCTCCGGCACCGGTCAAGCCCATCACCAACCCCATCAACACGCCCAGGATACTTGCCAGCAGCATAGGGTTGCCTCAATCCACCTTGGCCAGACGGGTCAGCCACTCGCGGCCCTTGAGCATGCCGTTCCAGTAGAACCACGGCAGGAAACTCGCCTTGAGGAACCACGCCGAACGCCGCGCCACGGTCGGGTCGAGGGGGAACGTCGGCAGCAGCTTGCCGCCATAACCGAACTCGGCCAGCACCACCTTGCCCTTCTCCACCGTCAACGGGCAGGACCCGTAGCCGTCGTATTTGAGGGGCATCGGCGCCTGTTTGCGCAGGGCCAGCAGGTTTTCCGCCACCACCACGATTTGCTTGCGCACTGCGGCGGCGGTCTTGGCGTTGGTGGTGGAGCACACATCGCCCAGGCCGAAGATGTGCGGGTAGCGCAGGTGTTGCAGGCTCTGGGGATTCACTTCGCACCAGCCGGCAGCATCGGCCAGAGGGCTCTGGCGGATAAAGTCCGGGGAGACTTGCGGTGGGACGACGTGCAGCAGGTCGAAGGTTTTCTCTTCGACCCGCACGTTGCCTTCGGCGTCCTTGATTTCAAACCAGGCTTTGCGCGCCGGGCCGTCAACCTTGATCAGGTTGGCGTTGAATGCCAGCTGCGCCGAGTACTTTTCAACGTACTTCATCAGCGGCGGAACGAAGGTCGGCACGCCAAACAAGGCAGCGCCGGCCAGGTTGAATTCGACCTTGATGTTTTTCAGGTCACCCTGCCTGAGCCAGTGATCGCAGGACAGGTACAGGGCCTTTTGCGGGGCGCCGGCGCATTTGATCGGCATGGCCGGTTGGGTAAAGAGCGCCTTGCCGTGCTTGAGTTGCTGCACCAGTTGCCAGGTGTAGGCGGCGTGCTCGTAGCTGTAGTTGGACGTCACGCCATGCTGGCCGAGGGTTTCCGGCAGGCCTTCGATCTTTTCCCAGGCCAGGCGCAGGCCCGGGCACACGATGAGGTTTTTCCAGGTGACGCGCTGGCCGCTGTCGAGCACCAGGGTGTGCTCCTCGGGCAGCAATTCGCTGACCGCTGCCTGGATCCAGGTGACGCCGTTGGGCAGCACGTCGGCCATGGGCCGCACGGTCTTGGTCACGTCATACGCGCCACCGCCGACCAGGGTCCAGGCCGGCTGGTAGTAGTGATGGTCGCTGGGTTCGATCAGGATGATGTTCAGGTGCGGGTCGCGCTTGAGCAGGCTGGCCAGCAGGCCGATGCCTGCCGAGCCGCCACCGATGACAACGATATCGCCACTGATGGTAGGTCCCCAGTGTTGGTCGTTCATGGTCTATGGCCTTTCGTTTAAAAGTGCACACAAGGGTCGTTGCCGTACGGCGTCACGCCCAGCTTTTTATCACTGCGCCGCAGTACAGGCCGGACAGCGTCTTCATCACTTGAATCACTTCGTGGCTGGCCAGCCCGTAGAAAATGTATTTGCCTTCCCGACGGGTGGCCACCAACCCTTCGTCCCGCAGGATGCCCAACTGTTGCGACAGGGTGGGTTGGCGCACGCCGGTCATGGTTTCCAATTCGCCGACATTGCGTTCACCCTGGGTCAACTGGCAGAGAATCAACAGCCGGTCTTCATTGGCCAGGGCCTTGAGCAAGGCGCAGGCCTTGGACGCGGAGGCACGCAATTGTGCGACTTCGCCTTCACTCAGGTTCGATTCCATTTGCGTGTGGCTCTCTCTGTCACTTAAGCTCAAAACATTATGTGTAAACGTAAAGTGATTGTAACTACTTATTTGGGACAACCGTCATGCCAGCGTTGATTCAATCCTTTCTGGACGAGGCGTCGTCGACCTACACCTACGTCGTCTATGAAACGGACGGTGGCCCCTGCGCCATCGTTGATTCGGTGCTCAATTACGACCCGGCCTCCGGACGCACCGGCACCGGCCAGGCGGACAAGGTGATCGCGTTTGTGCGCGAGCACAGCTTGCAGGTGCAGTGGCTGCTGGAGACCCACGCCCATGCGGATCACCTGTCGGCGGCGCCTTACCTGCGCCGACAGCTGGGGGGCAAGATCGCGATTGGCGAGTCCATCAGCAAGGTGCAGGGGGTGTTCAAGAACCTGTTCAACCTGGAGCCGGAGTTTCGGGTGGACGGGTCGCAGTTCGACCATCTGTTTGCGCCGGATGAGGTTTTTCATATCGGCACCCTGAAGGCCCAGGCGCTGCACGTGCCGGGGCATACGCCGGCGGACATGGCTTACCTGATCGATGACCAGTTGATTCTGGTGGGCGACACGCTGTTCATGCCGGATGTGGGAACGGCGCGCTGCGATTTCCCCGGTGGGGATGCGCGCCAGCTCTATGGGTCGATGCGCAAGCTGTTGGCCTTCCCGCCTGACACCCGCCTTTATGTGTGCCATGACTACCCGCCTGAAGGCCGCGCCGCCAAATGCCTGACCACGGTGGCTGAACAACGGGCGGGCAATATTCATGTGCATGACGGGGTGGATGAGGCGGCGTTTGTAGCAATGCGCACCACGCGGGATGCCGGGTTGGGCATGCCGACGTTGTTGCTGCCGGCGATCCAGGTGAATGTGCGGGCCGGCGTGATGCCGCCGGCGGAAGAAAACGGTGTGGTGTACCTGAAGATTCCGCTCAACCAACTTTGAAATGCACTGCCAATTGTGGGAGCTGGCTTGCCTGCGATAGCGGTGTGTCAGACAGCGCATCGGGTGGCTGATACTCCGCCATCGCGGGCAAGCCCGGCTCCCACAGTTGGGCTGTGTTGTTTATGAACAGGGTGTACTAACCGAGATTGATGCCGTTGGCCGGCAGCGGCAGTGCCGTCTTGTAGCGCACCTGCTTGAGGGCAAAACTGGAGCGGATGTTGGCGACACCCGGGACTTTGGTCAGGAAGTCCATCATGAAGCGCTCCAGAGACTGGATGGTCGGCACCAGCACCCGAATCAGGTAGTCGGGGTCGCCGGCCATCAGGTAGCACTCCATCACTTCGGGGCGATCCGAAATCGCCCCTTCAAACTGCTGCAACGCCAGTTCGTTCTGTTTTTCCAGGCTGACATGGATGAACACATTGACGTGCAGCCCCAGCAGGTCGGCGTCCAGCAGCGTCACCTGGTCGCGTATCAACCCCAGTTCTTCCATGGCCTTGACCCGGTTGAAACACGGCGTGGGCGACAGGTTGACCGAGCGGGCCAGGTCGGCGTTGGTGATGCGGGCGTTCTCCTGAAGGGCGTTCAGAATGCCGATATCGATACGGTCCAGTTTGCGCATGAGACAAAACCACCTGTTTATTATGTTTATGCAGTTTTTTTATCCCCAAATGATCTCCAACGCAACGAAACAGAGATAAATATTCTCCTGAGCCGAGCCTATGATTGTTGTAGGACAAGATTTCTTCTACCCGAAGAAGGACTGTCAGCTACCGCGCCCACTACAAGAAATTCACAAGATAGAGCGTAGAAAGCCATGACTCAGCAGTATGAACCACTGCGCCTGCACGTCCCCGAACCCTCGGGCCGCCCAGGCTGCAAGACCGACTTTACCTACCTGCGCCTGACTGACGCAGGCACCGTGCGCAAACCCCCAATTGACGTAGAACCCGCCGACACCGCCGACCTGGCCAAGGGCCTGATTCGCGTGCTCGACGATCAGGGCCAGGCCCTGGGCCCATGGGCCGAAGGCGTGCCCGTCGAGATTCTGCGCAAGGGCATGCGCGCCATGCTCAAGACGCGAATCTTCGACAACCGCATGGTGGTCGCCCAGCGTCAGAAAAAGATGTCGTTCTACATGCAAAGCCTTGGCGAAGAAGCCATCGGCAGCGCCCAGGCCCTGGCCTTGAACATCGACGACATGTGCTTCCCCACCTACCGCCAGCAAAGCATCCTGATGGCCCGGGAAGTGCCGCTGGTAGACCTGATCTGCCAACTGCTGTCCAACGAGCGTGATCCGCTCAAGGGCCGCCAGTTGCCCATCATGTACTCGGTAAAAGACTTCGGTTTCTTCACCATTTCCGGCAACCTCGCCACCCAATTCGTACAAGGCGTGGGCTGGGGCATGGCCTCGGCGATCAAGGGCGATACCAAGATTGCCTCGGCCTGGATCGGCGACGGCGCCACCGCCGAGTCCGACTTCCACACTGCCCTCACCTTCGCCCATGTGTACCGGGCGCCGGTGATCCTCAACGTCGTAAACAACCAGTGGGCGATCTCCACCTTCCAGGCCATCGCCGGCGGTGAAGCCACGACCTTTGCCGGACGCGGCGTAGGTTGCGGCATCGCTTCCCTGCGGGTGGACGGCAACGACTTTGTCGCGGTGTACGCCGCCTCTGCCTGGGCCGCCGAACGCGCCCGCCGGAACCTGGGGCCGACCCTGATCGAGTGGGTGACCTACCGCGCCGGCCCGCACTCCACCTCCGATGACCCGTCCAAATACCGTCCCGCCGACGACTGGAGCCACTTCCCGCTGGGCGACCCGATTGCCCGCCTCAAGCAGCACCTGATCAAGATTGGCCAGTGGTCCGAAGAGGAGCACGCGGCGGTCAGTGCCGAGCTTGAAGCCGAAGTGCTCAAGGCCCAGAAAGAAGCCGAACAGTACGGCACCCTGGCCGGTGGCCAGATTCCAAGCGCCGCGACCATGTTCGAAGACGTTTATAAAGAGATGCCGGAGCACTTGAAGCGCCAGCGTCAAGAGTTGGGGATCTGACATGAACGATCACAACAACAATATCCAGCTGGAAACCGCCATGACCACCACGACCATGACCATGATCCAGGCCTTGCGCTCGGCCATGGATGTGATGCTTGAGCGAGACGACAACGTGGTGGTGTTCGGCCAGGACGTCGGTTACTTCGGCGGCGTGTTCCGTTGCACCGAAGGCTTGCAGAACAAGTACGGCACCTCGCGGGTGTTCGACGCACCGATCTCCGAAAGCGGCATCGTCGGCGTGGCGGTCGGCATGGGCGCCTACGGCCTGCGCCCGGTGGCCGAGATTCAGTTCGCCGACTACGTATACCCGGCGACCGACCAGATCATTTCCGAAGCCGCCCGCCTGCGTTATCGCTCGGCCGGCCAGTTCACCGCACCGTTGACCATGCGCATGCCCTGCGGCGGCGGCATCTACGGCGGCCAGACCCACAGCCAGAGTATTGAAGCGGTGTTCACCCAGGTCTGCGGCCTGCGCACAGTGATGCCGTCCAACCCTTACGACGCCAAGGGCCTGCTGATCGCCTCCATCGAAAACGATGACCCGGTGATCTTTCTCGAACCCAAGCGCCTGTATAACGGCCCGTTCGACGGCCACCACGACCGCCCGGTAACCCCGTGGTCCAAACACCCCCAAGCGCAAGTGCCGGACGGTTACTACACCGTGCCGCTGGATGTGGCCGCCATCGCCCGCCCGGGCAAGGACGTGACCATCCTCACCTACGGCACCACGGTGTATGTGTCGCAAGTCGCCGCTGAAGAAACCGGCATCGATGCCGAAGTCATCGACCTGCGCAGCCTGTGGCCGCTGGACCTGGAAACCATCGTCAACTCCGTGAAGAAAACCCGTCGCTGCGTGATCGTTCACGAAGCCACCCGTACCTGCGGGTTCGGCGCCGAGCTGGTGGCGCTGGTGCAGGAGCATTGCTTCCACTACCTGGAAGCGCCGATCGAGCGCGTTACCGGCTGGGATACCCCGTATCCCCACGCGCAAGAGTGGGCGTATTTCCCTGGCCCGACCCGAGTGGGCGCGGCTTTGCATCGGGTTATGGAGGTCTGAATGGGCACGCACGTTATCAAGATGCCGGACATCGGCGAAGGCATCGCAGAAGTTGAATTGTCGGTGTGGCACGTCAAGGTCGGCGACCTGGTGGTAGAAGACCAGGTGCTGGCGGATGTGATGACCGACAAGGCCATGGTGGACATTCCTTCGCCGGTGCACGGCAAGGTGATTTCCCTCGGCGGCGAGCCGGGCGAAGTCATGGCGGTGGGCAGTATCCTGATCAGTATCGAAGTGGAAGGCGCGGGCAATACCCGGGAGTCGGCAGTGGTTGAAGACCTCGCGCCGGCACCCGAACCGGCGCCGAAAGTTGAAGCCAAGGCCGCGCCCGTGGTTGAGCCCAAACCGCCCGCCAGGCCTGCGGTGGCGGCACAGGCCCCAGTGGCCCGCGAGGCCGATGACCGTCCGCTGGCCTCCCCGGCCGTGCGCAAACATGCGCTGGATGCTGGCATCCAGCTACGACTGGTCCAGGGTTCCGGCCCGGCCGGCCGGATTCTGCATGAAGATCTGGACGCTTACTTGCTCCAGGGTCCGGCGAAAAATTCCGCGGCCTCCAACCCGTACGCCGAACGCAACGACGAGCAGCAAATCCCGGTGATCGGCATGCGCCGCAAGATCGCCCAGCGCATGCAGGACGCCACCCGGCGTGCCGCGCATTTCAGCTATGTGGAAGAGATCGACGTCACCGCCCTCGACGAGTTGCGCGTGCACCTCAACGAGAAACACGGCGCCACCCGCGGCAAGCTGACCCTGTTGCCGTTCCTGGTACGGGCCATGGTCGTGGCGTTGCGGGACTTCCCGCAGATCAACGCGCGTTATGACGACGAAGCCCAGGTGATCACCCGCCTCGGCGCGGTGCATGTGGGCGTCGCCACCCAGAGCGATGTCGGCCTGATGGTGCCGGTGGTGCGTCATGCCGAAGCCCGCAACCTGTGGGACACGGCACAAGAAATCAATCGTCTGGCGAGTGCTGCGCGCAATGGCAAGGCCAGCCGCGATGAGCTGTCGGGTTCGAGCATTACCCTGACCAGCTTGGGCGCGCTGGGCGGGATTGTCAGCACACCGGTGCTGAACCTGCCGGAAGTGGCCATCGTGGGGGTCAACCGGATCGTCGAACGGCCGATGGTGATCAAGGGCCAGATCGTGATTCGCAAGATGATGAACCTCTCCAGCTCCTTCGATCACCGGGTGGTCGATGGCATGGACGCGGCGCAATTCATCCAGGCCATCCGTGGCCTGCTCGAACAACCCGCCAGCCTGTTCCTGGAGTAACCCATGTCTCAAACATTGCACACCACGCTGCTGATTATCGGCGGTGGGCCTGGCGGTTATGTGGCGGCGATTCGCGCTGGCCAACTGGGCATCCCGACCATCCTCGTGGAAGGCCAGTCCCTGGGCGGCACCTGCCTGAACATCGGCTGCATTCCATCGAAGGCGCTGATCCATGTGGCCGAACAGTTCCAGCAAACCGTGCACCACAGCCTGGGTTCACCGTTGGGCATCGAAGTCGATGTGCCGACCCTGAACATCGGCAAAAGCGTGGAATGGAAAGACGGCATCGTCGACCGCCTGACCACCGGCGTTGCGGCGCTGCTGAAGAAACACAAGGTGCAGGTCATTCAAGGCTGGGCCAAGGTCGTGGACGGCAAGACCGTCGACGTCGGCGACCAGCGCATCCAGTGCGAGCACCTGGTGCTGGCCACCGGTTCGAAAAGCGTCAACCTGCCGATGCTGCCAATTGGCGGGCCGATCATCTCCTCCACCGAAGCCCTGGCGCCGAAACGCATTCCGAAACGCCTGATCGTGGTGGGCGGCGGCTACATCGGCCTGGAGCTGGGGATTGCCTATCGCAAGCTCGGCGCCGAGGTCAGCGTGGTCGAGGCGCAGGACCGGATCCTGCCAGCCTACGACGCCGAACTCACCCAGCCGGTGGCCGAATCCCTGAAGCAATTGGGGGTGAAGGTGTTCGTGAAACACAGCGTCACCGGTTTTGAGCACAACACCCTGCAAGTGCGTGACCCCGGCGGCGAGACGCTGTCGCTGGAAACCGACCAGGTGTTGGTTGCCGTTGGTCGAAAACCCAACACCCAGGGCTGGAACCTTGAAGCCTTGAACCTGGACATGAACGGCTCGGCGATCAGGATCGACAGCCGCTGCCAGACCAGCATGCGCAACGTGTGGGCGATCGGCGACCTGAGTGGTGAACCGATGCTCGCCCACCGCGCCATGGCCCAGGGCGAAATGGTTGCCGAACTGATCAGCGGTAAAACCCGCGAATTCAACCCGGCAGCGATTCCGGCGGTGTGCTTCACCGACCCGGAACTGGTGGTGGTCGGCAAGACCCCGGACGAGGCCAAGGCCGCCGGGCTGGACTGCATTGTCTCGAGCTTCCCGTTCGCCGCCAATGGCCGGGCCATGACCCTGGAGTCGAAAACCGGCTTCGTGCGGGTGGTGGCGCGCCGCGACAATCACCTGATCGTCGGCTGGCAGGCGGTGGGCGTTGGCGTCTCGGAACTGTCCACGGCCTTCGGCCTGAGCCTGGAAATGGGTTCGCGCCTGGAAGACGTGGCGGGCACCATCCACGCCCATCCGACCCTCGGCGAAGCGGTACAGGAAGCGGCGCTGCGGGCCCTGGGGCATGCATTGCACATGTGAAGGGGGATGCGAATCCCCCCGCTAATGAAGTATTGTTGCGCCCATCCAGAAATAAACCATAAGCCTGCCTTCGACCAGGCGGTTGACAAAAGATAGAGGGTGTCATGGGTAACGAAAGCATCAATTGGGACAAGCTGGGTTTTGACTACATCAAGACCGACAAGCGTTTCCTCCAGACCTGGAAGGACGGCGAGTGGCAAAAAGGCACCCTGACCGACGACAACGTGCTGCACATCAGCGAGGGCTCCACCGCCCTGCACTACGGCCAGCAATGCTTTGAAGGCCTCAAGGCCTACCGCTGCAAGGACGGCTCGATCAACCTGTTCCGCCCGGACCAGAACGCCGCGCGCATGCAGCGCAGCTGTGGCCGCCTGCTGATGCCGCAAGTGCCGACCGACGCCTTTATCGAAGCCTGCAAGGAAGTGGTCCGCGCCAACGAACGTTTCATCCCGCCGTACGGCACCGGCGGCGCGCTGTACCTGCGCCCGTTCGTGATCGGCACCGGTGACAACATCGGCGTGCGCACCGCGCCGGAGTTCATCTTCTCGATCTTCTGCATCCCGGTAGGCGCCTACTTCAAGGGCGGCCTGACCCCGCACAACTTCCTGATCTCCGGTTACGACCGTGCGGCGCCAAACGGCACCGGCGCGGCCAAGGTCGGTGGCAACTACGCCGCCAGCCTGATGCCCGGCTCCCTGGCCAAAAAAGCCAACTTCGCCGACTGCATCTACCTCGACCCGGCCACCCACTCGAAAATCGAAGAAGTCGGCTCGGCCAACTTCTTCGGGATCACCCACGACAACAAGTTCGTCACCCCGAACTCGCCGTCGGTGTTGCCAGGCATCACCCGCCTGTCGCTGATCGAGCTGGCCAAATCGCGCCTGGGCCTGGAAGTGGTTGAAGGCGACGTGCTGATCGACAAGCTGTCGGACTTCAAGGAAGCCGGCGCCTGCGGTACCGCGGCCGTGATCACCCCGATCGGCGGCATCGAGTACAAAGACAAGCTGCACGTGTTCTACAGCGAAAAAGAAGTCGGCCCGGTCACCCAGAAGCTCTACAAAGAGCTGACTGGCGTACAGTCCGGCGACGTCGAAGCGCCTGCGGGCTGGATCGTCAAGGTCTAAGCAACACCGCAAAACAAAATGTGGGAGCGGGCTTGCTGTGGTGAGCGGGCTTGCCCCGCGTTGGGCTGCGAAGCAGCCCCATCAATCTGTGGCGAACCCGACGGGGGACAAGCCCCCTCACCACAGCAAGCCCGCTCCCACATTTGATTTCAGTGTTTGGAAAACCGAAGTTCAGGCTTTGTCCATCGGAATATTTTCCAGGATCTTCTTGCCCATGCTGATCCTCGGCTCGGCGCCATAACCCAGTGCCTCATAAAACCCCATCACCGCGTCATTGCCGCTGGTGATCTGCAGGTTGATCTTCATACAGCCCAAGGCGGTCAACGCCTGCTCCGCATGCCGCACCAGCGAGGCGCCCAGGCCCTGGCGGCGATAGTCGTTGTGCACTGCCACCGAATACAGCCAGCCACGATGCCCGTCGTAGCCGGCGAGGATGGTGCCGATCACCGCCTTCTTGTCGGTGGCCACGAAGAACAACCCATCGTTGACCGCCAACTTCTTGTCGATCGCCAGGCCCGGCAGGTTATGGGCCGCGTCATAACCAAACGCCACCTGCCACAACGCCACCACCTGCGCCCTATGCGCCCGGTCGCGATAGGCGCCGATGGGATGGCGGGATGACAACGCCTTCTCCATCACCAGCGTGCGCTCATTGCCGTGATAGACATCGCGCACCGTGTGGAAACCCAGCTTGGTGTAGAACGGCTCGGCCGTCAGGGAAGACGGCACATGCAGCGAGGTCACCCCGGCTTCGCGGGCGCGCAACTCGATCTCA
This sequence comes from Pseudomonas sp. 1912-s, assembly GCF_029269205.1. Lineage (NCBI taxonomy): Bacteria > Pseudomonadati > Pseudomonadota > Gammaproteobacteria > Pseudomonadales > Pseudomonadaceae > Pseudomonas > Pseudomonas sp. 1912-s. The sequence continues at coordinate 98,254 of NZ_JARIXR010000018.1, forward strand.
ATCATCAGCAAGCGCCCGATGCCCTGCCCTTGCAGCGCCGGATTGACGAACACCGAGCGCACCACATTGGCATCCAGCGCGGCAGTGGCCACGATCACCTCATCCTGGATGGCCACCAGCACCGTTCGACGCCCGAGCAATCCCACCACGGCCTCGGGGGTAAAGTTGCTCGCCACCCGCGCAATCACGTCAGCCGGGTAATCCCGGGCGTTGCTGTCATGCAGGGCCGCCAGGATGACCTGGCTGATGCCCTCGGCATCGGTGGTTTGGGCGAGACGAACTTCAGTGGGCATGGGCACTCCTTAATGACGGACTCAATTCCTGCAGCGCCCCCATACTAATGTGGGAGCTGGCTTGCCTGCGATAGCGGTCTGTCAGTCGATACTTGATTGACTGTCAGACCGCTATCGCAGGCAAGCCAGCTCCCACAGTTGATCAGCTTTGTTCCTTCAACCGCACCCAACAGCCGATTCGGCTGCCCCACCCCACTTTTCAGCTTTCCCGGCTGAGCCACCCCCTCACTTCAGCCGGGATTCTTCCTTCACACCGCACAAAATAGCCTCACTGCCCAACCCCATGGACCCGTGCACCCATGCAAACCACCAACACTGTCCTGATGATCCGCCCGGCGCACTTCGCCTTTAACCCGGACACTGCGATCAACAACCGCTTCCAGCGCGCGCCCCTCGACCCGGTGGCCGCACAGCAGAAAGCGCTGGAAGAGTTCGACGGCTACGTCGACACCCTGCGCCACCACGGCGTGGAAGTGCTGGTGGTTCAAGACACCCCCGCCCCTCACACCCCGGACTCGATTTTCCCCAACAACTGGTGGAGCAGCCACGCCGACGGCAGCCTGGTGCTCTACCCGATGGAAGGCCAGAACCGACGACTGGAACGCGACAAAGGCGTGCTGCAAGTGCTGGAGCAACGCTTTGCGATCCACAACACCATCGACTTCAGCCACCTCGAACAACAGAACATGTTCCTGGAAGGCACCGGCAGCATGGTCCTCGACCGCCAGCACCGCATCAGCTACGCCTGCCACTCCGGGCGTACCCATCAGGATGCCCTGCGCCAGTTCGCCGAACGTCTGGACTACCAGGTCTGCGTGTTCCACGCCGTCGACCGCCACCAGGCGCCGATCTACCACAGCAACGTGATGATGAGTGTTGGCCGCGACCTCTCCGTGGTGTGCCTGCAAGCCCTGCCCGACGACCACGAGCGCCAGGCCCTGGAACGTTCCCTGCGCGACACCGGCAAAGACATCGTCGCCCTGGACTTCGACCAGCTGGAAGCCTTCGCCGGCAACATGCTGGAAGTCCATGACCGCGATGGCCAGCCGCTGCTGGTGATGTCGGCCAGCGCCTGGGGCTCGCTCAAGCCCGCCCAGCGCCAGCACGTGGAGCGCCACACCCGGCCGGTGGTGGTGAACATCGACAACATCGAACGCATCGGCGGCGGCAGTGCCCGCTGCATGTTGGCGGAAGTGCACCTGCCCGCCCGCCCCTCATTTCAATAAGGAGTCTTCCCATGACCCGCTATATCGACGTCAACGACTTGAGCTACCTGGTTTCGCAAAAAGGCCTGCAAACCTGCATCACCGAGATGGCCGAGTACATCCGCGCCGACTACCTGCGCTGGCAGGACTTTGAAAAGTGCGCACGCCTGGCCAACCACTCCCCCGAGGGCGTGATCGAGCTGATGCCGGTGTCCGACGCGTCGCTGTACGCCTTCAAATACGTGAACGGCCACCCGAAAAATACCCAGAGCGGCATGCTCACCGTCATGGCCTTCGGCGCCCTGGGCGATGTGGACACCGGCAAACCGGTGCTGCTGGCCGAAATGACCCTGACCACCGCGATCCGCACCGCCGCCACCTCGGCCCTGGTGGCGCGCTACCTGGCCCGGGACAACAGCCGCAGCATGGCGCTGATCGGCAACGGCTCCCAGAGCGAGTTCCAGGCCCTGGCCTTCCACGCCATGCTGGGCATCAATGAAATCCGCCTGTTCGACATCGACGCCAAGGCCACCGCCAAGCTGGCCGCCAACCTGAAAGCCTTCCCGGCGATCAAGGTGATCCTGGCGGGCAGCGTGGCCGAAGCGGTGAAAGGCGCCGATATCGTCACCACCGTGACCGCCGACAAGGCCTACGCCACCATCCTGACGGACGAGATGATCGAACCGGGCATGCACCTGAATGCCGTGGGCGGCGACTGCCCAGGCAAGACCGAGCTGGACCGACGAATCGTCGAACGTGCGCGGGTGATCGTCGAGTACGAACCGCAAAGCCGCATTGAAGGCGAGATCCAGCACATGCCGGAAGATTCGCCGGTCACCGAGCTGTGGCAAGTGATCAACGGCCAGGCCCCGGGCCGCGAAAATGCGCGCCAGGTCACCCTGTTCGACTCGGTGGGTTTTGCCATCGAAGACTACTCTGCCCTGCGTTACGTGCTGGACGTGGCCAAGGCGCTGGACGTGGGCAGCGAACTGGAACTGGTGCCGGACCTCGCCGACCCCAAGGACCTGTTTGCCCGCCTGGCCCAGGCACCGGCCGCACAGCAGAAAAAGCGCGCCTGAGACCGCTCTGGCCTGCCGCTTTGCGTGAGGGGCAGGCCGGAAAAAGTCGACTGACAAGCCGATTTAGCGGGTGCCGCAGCCGTTTCCGCTGTGGCCCGCGTTTTAACAGCACATTCCGCCCGCCGCGGCAGGGGTAAACGACACAAAAAACGCACCATCTTGAAGCATTCTCTCTGACAAGAAACATCCCAATGTGGCGAGGGAGCTTGCTCCCGCTGGAGTGCGTAGCGCTCCCGGGATTTTGGGGCCGTTTCGCAGCCCAGCGGGAGCAAGCTCCCTCGCCACAAAAGCCAGCTCGCCTTAGCTTTCAGCTTTCTACTGCCCTGACATCAATTACAAAATATAGGGAATACACATGACTCCGCTCCGATCACTTTTCGCTGCGCTGCTCCTGCCATTGGCCGCCACGGCTGCCCAGGCTCAGGAATGGAAAGAAATCCGCTTTGGGGTCTTCCCCGAATACCCACCGTTTGAATCGGTCGCCGCCGACGGCAGCCTGCAAGGCTTCGACATCGACCTGGGCAACGCCATCTGCGCCAAGCTTGAAGTCAAATGCGTGTGGGTCCACAACGAATTCGACGGCATGATCCCGGCCCTGCGCGCGCGCAAGTTCGACGCCATCATGTCTTCCATGGCCGTGACCCCGGCCCGCCAGAAAGTCATCGACTTCAGCGACCGCCTGTTCCTCAGCCCGACCTCGGTGATCACCCGCAAAAGCGCCGACTTCGGCGACACCCCCGAATCCCTCAAAGGCAAACAGGTCGGCGTGCTGCAAGGCTCGCTGCAAGAGGCCTATGCCCGTGCACACCTGGCAAAACTTGGCGCGCAGATCAAGGCGTACCAGTCTCAGGAACAGAACTACGCCGACCTGCAAAACGGTCGCCTCGACGCCACCCTCACCGACAAGCTCGAAGCCCAGCTCAACTTCCTGTCCAAACCTGAAGGCGCCGACTTCAAGACCGGCCCGGCCTTCAAGGACCCGACCCTGCCGCTCGACATCGCCATGGGCCTGCGCAAGAACGACAAGGACCTGGTGGAACTGATCAACAAGGGCATCGCCGCTGTCCAGGCCGATGGCACCTACGCACAGATCCAGAGGAAATACTTCGGCGATCAGGATATCTACAACGAGTGATATCCACCCCACCCCTGTAGGAGCTGGCTTGCCAGCGATGGCTGCCTGAAGCATTGCGCTGAACTCGACGGCCCCATCGCCGGCAAGCCGGCTCCTACAGGGGACGTCTGAGCCCCACAGAGATCTCCCCTCCATGAATGAATTCCTCAACTTGCAAGGCTTCGGCCCGTTGCTGGCTCAGGGTGCCTGGATGACGGTCAAGCTGGCGTTCCTGGCGCTGGTGCTGAGCCTGTCCCTGGGCCTGATCGCCGCCGGTGCCAAGCTGTCCAGCGCCAAGCTGCTGCGGGTTCCGGCCACGCTCTACACCACGCTGATCCGCAGCGTGCCGGACCTGGTGCTGATCCTGCTGATCTTCTACAGCCTGCAACTGTGGCTGAACGACCTGAGCGAAATGCTCGGCTGGGCCTACTTCGAAATCGACCCGTTCACCGCCGGTGTCATCACACTCGGTTTTATCTACGGGGCGTATTTCACCGAGAACTTTCGCGGGGCGATTCTCAGCGTGCCGGCCGGCCAACTGGAAGCCGCGACCGCCTACGGCCTGAGCCGCTGGCAGCGCTTTCGCCTGGTGCTGTTCCCGCAGTTGATGCGCTTTGCCCTGCCGGGCCTGGGCAATAACTGGCTGGTGCTGCTCAAGTCCACGGCACTGGTGTCGATCATCGGTCTGTCGGACCTGGTCAAGGCCGCGCAAAACGCCGGCAAGACCACCAACGACCCGCTGTACTTCCTGATCCTCGCGGGCCTGGTGTACCTGGTGATCACCACCCTCTCCAACCGCATCTTCAAACGCCTGGAACGGCGCTACAACGTCGGCATCAAGGGGATGGCGCGATGATCGAACTGATCCAGCAATACGGCCTGGCCTACCTGTTCACCGACGGCAACGGCTTTTCCGGGGTGGCGATGACCCTGTGGCTGTTCATTATCTCGGTGGTACTGGGCTTCTTCCTGTCGATCCCGCTGGCCATCGCACGGGTGTCGGAGCACTTCTGGATTCGCTGGCCGGTGGAGCTCTACACCTACCTGTTCCGCGGCACGCCGCTGTATATCCAGTTGCTGATTTGCTACACCGGCCTCTACGGCCTGGAGGTGGTGCAGGACAACGCCCTGCTCAACCAGTTTTTCCGCAATGCACTGAACTGCACGCTGCTGGCGTTTGTGCTGAACACCTGCGCCTACACCGTGGAAATCTTTGCCGGGGCGATCCGCAACATTCCCCATGGCGAAATCGAAGCGGCCAAGGCCTACGGCCTGCACGGCTGGCGCCTGAACCTGTTTGTGGTGGTACCCGCCGCACTGCGTCGTGCGCTGCCGGCCTACAGCAACGAAATGATCCTGATGCTGCACGCCACCTCCCTGGCGTTCACCGCCACCATCGCCGACATCCTCAAGGTGGCCCGCGACGCCAACGCCGAAACGTTCCTGACGTTCCAGGCCTTTGGCATCGCAGCCCTGTTGTACATGCTGCTGTCCTTTGCACTGGTGGGCCTGTTTCGACTGGCCGAACGTCGCTGGATGCGTTTTCTTGTTCCTACCCGAGGCTAACCCATGAATCAGTCCGCGCAGGCCCTGGCCGCTTATCCCACCGATGTACGCCCTGCCGCCAAACCGGTTGCCGTGGCAGAGAATGCCAACGTCAAACTCCAGGTCGAAGGCCTGCACAAACGCTATGGTGAGCATGAAGTGCTCAAGGGCGTCTCGCTGAACGCGCGCAACGGCGACGTAATCAGCCTGATCGGCGCCAGCGGCTCCGGCAAAAGCACGATGCTGCGCTGCATCAACTTCCTCGAACAGCCGGACGCCGGGGTCATCACCCTGGACGGCATCAGCATCGAAATGCAGCAAGGCCGCGCCGGCACCCGCGCGCCGCATCAGGCGCAATTACAGAACCTGCGCACCCGCCTGGCCATGGTGTTCCAGCACTTCAACCTGTGGAGCCACATGACGGTGCTGGAAAACATCACCATGGCCCCGCGTCGCGTGCTGGGGGTGAGCGCCGCCGAGGCAGAAAAACGCGCACGGATGTACCTCGACAAGGTCGGCCTGCCGGGCCGGGTGGCGGACCAATACCCGGCATTCCTCTCCGGCGGCCAGCAACAGCGCGTCGCCATCGCCCGGGCCCTGGCGATGGAACCGGAGATCATTCTGTTCGACGAACCCACCTCGGCCCTCGACCCTGAACTTGTAGGAGAAGTCCTTAAAGTCATACAGACGTTGGCTGAGGAAGGTCGTACCATGCTCATGGTCACCCACGAAATGGGCTTTGCCCGGCAGGTGTCCAGCCAAGTGCTGTTTCTGCACCAGGGCCGTGTCGAGGAGCAAGGCGGAGCCGAAATCCTCGACCAGCCGAACAGCGAACGCTTGCAGCAATTTCTTTCCAACCGATTGAAGTGAACACCACACACCATGGATACCAAGGCCACCGGACCGAACGCCTCCCCTGTGCTGGATCGCATCGATGAAGCCATCATCGACGTGTTGCGGCACCAGGGACGCATCACCTACGAAAAACTCTCGTCGCTGGTGCACCTGACGCCCAGGCCGTGCCTGGAACGGGTGCGCAAGCTGGAGCGACGCGGGGTCATCCGGGGGTATGGGGCAATCATCGATGTGCAGATGGTTTCGCCGGGGCTGTCACTGCTGGTGCTGGTGGCCCTCTCCAACCAGAGCGGGCGCTCGGCGCAGAAAGCATTCGAGGCGTGCGTCAAAGCCTGCCCGCAAGTGTTCGAATGCCAGTTGATCAGCGGGCCGTTCGACTACAGCCTGCGCATGCGCTGCCGGGACATGGAGCACTATCGGGTGCTGACGGAAACCTGGTTGAACAATGACGAGTTGCACATTGATAAATTGGTGGCGCATCCGGAGTTGGCGGTGGTGAAAAATACCGCCACGGAACTGGCCTGAACACCACCCGCTAAAACCACACACATCACTGTGGTGAAGGTGCCTCTGTGGTGAGCGGGCTTGCCCCGCGCTGGGCTGCGAAGCAGCCCCAACAAAGTCACCGAGTTCTTTCAGATGGAACCGGAGCGCAGGTTTTGGGGCCGCTTCGCAGCCCAGCGCGGGGCAAGCCCGCTCACCACAAAAGCCCGCTCACCACAAAAGCCCACTCACCACAGAAGCCTGCTCAACACAGAAGCCCACTCACCACAGAAGCCCGCTCAACACAGAAGCCCACTCACCACAAATGCCCGCTCTCACATTTAAATGTGCCCGCTTGAGATTCTCTTACCCTGTTTGGCCCCAATCATCTTCGCCTGCCCATCCCGCTGCTTGCCCGTACGCGCCTCGCTGATCAACCCCGGAATCAACTTGCCCTCCGGCAGATTCTTCCAGAACCGGCTCGGCAAATGCCCTTCCATCACCTTAGGGTTCAATCGCGCCGGGTTAAAGATATGGCTGTAATACGTCAGCCACATAGCACTGTGCGGATCCTCGACATTCTGCGCCAACTGCTGCCATTCCACCGGGCAGTGCCGCTGATGAATCAACTGTTCCCCATCGTAATAAACCCCATCCAGGGGCGTCGCGATCATCCAGCGATGGCGCCCCATACGCCCGACAAAATGCTGGCTGGCCACCTTCAGGATATCGTGGGCCGGCTCATGCCAGGCCACATACTCCGGCAACTCCGGCCCCGCCTCTGCCGGCAACGCGATAAACCGCACAAACGCATGCAGGTGATGGGCCTCGCGCTGCACCTGCTTGATCCGGCGCTGCAACTCGCTGCCCAGCTTGTCCCCCGACATCATCGCCGTGCGGTCCCCATGGCTGACGCGCCATAACACCTCATACAGCAGGCTCCAGCGCTGTTCACCGTGATAACACGCGGCAGACTCCAGCAGCTCCAGCAGCGCCTTGGGGATCCGCGCCTGGAACGGCCCGCACTCGGCCGGGTACTGCTCGTCAGTGGCAAACAGGTCCGCCACCTCGGCCACGCCCCAACTCACATGGCTTGGGTCAATCTGATGGCTGAGCAGCCAGCGCGCCTGCTCGCGCCAGGTGCTGAACAGGTTGTCGCACTCCAGGCTGATCATCCCCACAGCCCCATTTGCTGCGGCTGCGGACGGTCGCGCAGTTGTTCGCGCAGCAACACGCTGGTGCTTTCCGCCTGCTGCGGGTGGTAGTCGCTGGTGATGAAAAACGGCTTGGCCTTGGCCAGCACGCAACGCATACGCGCCAGGTCTTCGAAGCGGATCTTGCGCTGGCGGCGCAGGTCCACCAGCCGCTGGGTGGTGCGCAGGCCAATCCCGGGAATGCGCGCAATCAGTGTCGGCTCGGCACGATTCAAATCCAGCGGGAACACCTCGCGGTGCTCCAGGGCCCAGGCCAGTTTCGGGTCGATATCCAGGGCCAGGTCGCCCGGCCCTTCGAACAGTTCATTGGCGCTGAACCCGTAGCTGCGCAACAGGAAATCCGCCTGGTACAAGCGGTGCTCGCGCATCAGGGGCGGCGCGGCCAGGGGTACGCTTTTGGGGCTGTTGGGAATCGGGCTGAACGCTGAGTAATACACCCGGCGCAACTTGAAGTTGCCGTACAACGCCTCGGCGCTGTGGAGGATGGTGCTGTCGTCGGTGTCATCGGCGCCGACGATCATCTGCGTGCTCTGCCCCGCTGGCGCGAAACGTGGTGCACGGGGTTCGTTGAGCACGGTCTGTTCACCGGTGTAGATGGTTTGCATGGCCTGCTTGATCGAGAAAATCTGCTTCTCGGGCGCCAGGGTCTGCAGGCTCTGGTCGGTCGGCAACTCGATGTTCACGCTGAGGCGATCGGCATAGCGCCCCGCCTCGGCAATCAGCGCCGGGTCGGCTTCGGGAATGGTCTTGAGGTGGATATAGCCGCGAAAGTCATGCTCTTCGCGCAGGAGCTTGGCGACCCGCACCAACTGCTCCATGGTGTAGTCGGCCGAACGGATGATGCCGGAGCTGAGAAACAGCCCGCTGACGCAATTGCGCCGGTAGAAGTCGAGGGTCAGGGTCACCACCTCCTCCGGGCTGAAGCGTGCACGGGGCACATCGCTGGAACGGCGGTTGACGCAGTATTGGCAGTCGTAGAGGCAGAAGTTGGTCAGCAATACCTTGAGCAGGGACACGCAGCGACCGTCGGGCGTATAGCTGTGGCAGATGCCCATGCCATCGGTGGAACCCAGCCCCGCCTTGCCTTCCGAGCTGCGCTTGGGCGCGCCGCTGCTGGCGCAGGAGGCGTCGTACTTGGCGGCGTCGGCGAGGATGCTGAGTTTTTCGATCAACTGCATGGGGCTTCTACCGATACTGGTTTTTTGTACAGTATCAGCAGCAAGCCCCAGGGTTCAAGTGCAGCCTGTCAGCTGGCGGTGGCCAGCAGCAGGTCCTGCACCGAACGGCTCTTGCCACGGTTGCGGTCGTGTTCGTACAGCGACGCGGCAATCTCGTCGGCACGGATCGGCAGGATCGACAGCAACGTATCGCTCAAGCCATGGCTGGCCTGGCTGAAACCCTGCATGTAGATGCCGGCCTTGCAGCGCTCGTCGGTGACGATGCGGTAGTCGCGGCTGACTTCGAAGTCGCCCATGTAGTCCGCCAACGGTGCCAGCAACTGGCGATGCATCTGGCGTTCATACCCGGTGGCCAGCACCACGGCGTCGTAGTGGTTGAGGCTGGTTTCGCCGGTGGCGTTGTTGCGCAATGCCAACTCGACGCCCAGCGGCCCGGCCGTGGCTTTTTCCACGGTGGTCAGGGTGCGGAACGCATGACGGGCAATGCCGGAGACTTTCTGGCGGTAGAAGATCCCGTAGATGCGCTCGATCAGGTCCAGGTCCACCACCGAATAGTTGGTGTTGTGGTACTCGTTGACCAGCCGCTCGCGCTCACTGCCGTTCTGCTGGAACACCAGGTCGGTGAATTCCGGCGAGAACACTTCGTTGACGAACGGGCTGTCGTCCGCAGGCTTGAGGGCCGAGCCGCGCAGGATCATGTCGACCTGCACCGACGGGAAGCTGTCGTTCAGATCAATGAAGGCCTCAGCCGCACTCTGGCCGCCGCCGATGATCGCGATGCGCATCGGCTTGCCGTCCACACATGGCTGCTTGGCCATGCGCTCCAGATACTGGGAATGATGGAACACCCGCCCGTCCTCCTTGAGCCCCTTGAAAGACTCGGGAATACGCGGCGTGCCACCGGCGCTGACCACCACCGAACGGGTGGTACGCACGTGTTGCTCACCCTGGCCATCCCGGGAAATCACCCGCAGCGCCTCGACCTGCTGCTGATGCAGGATCGGTTCGATGGCCAGCACTTCCTCACCATAACGGCTCTGCGCCTGGAACTGCCCGGAGACCCAGCGCAGGTAGTCGTTGTACTCCATGCGGCACGGATAAAAGGTGCCCAGGTTGATGAAATCCACCAGGCGGCCATGGGCTTTCAGGTAATTGACGAACGAATACGGACTGGTGGGGTTGCGCAGGGTCACCAGGTCCTTGAGGAAGGAAATCTGCAATTCGCTCTGGGTCACCAGAGTGTTGCCATGCCAGCGGTAGTCGGCCTGCTTGTCGAGAAACAGCACGTCCAGCTTGCCCTGGGCTTTCTCGCGTTCCTGCAGGGCGATGGCCAGCGCCAGGTTCGAGGGGCCGAAACCGATACCGATCAGGTCGTGAACGGCGGGCGATGCAATTGCCTGTGTCATTCCAGTGTCCTCTGGATAAGCCCCGTGGCAGTGGGGCGGGAAAGCCTCAGAGACCTGAAGGCACAGCAACAGGTCGTGTGTTGATAGGAGACGAGGACAATGAAATAAAATTTAGCTGGCGCTGGAATCAGTGCGCATCCCACTCACGCATGCGCGCCCGGCAATGCTTCATGGCATTGACGATGTGTTTTTCCACCAGCGCGCGGGAAATGCTCAGGCGCTCGGCGATTTGCAGGTGGGACAGACCATCGATCTTGCGCAGCAGGAAGCTGTCACGGCAGAGCGCCGGCAACTCGGCCAGCGCGCGCTCGAGCATCTCCAGGCGCTGGCCGTGATCCAGGCTGTGGTGGGGCGAGTAAAGCGAAAAACGTTCTTCGCTGTCGAGTACTTCCAGGGGCTCATCCTGGCGCAGGGCATTGCGCCGATGACTGTCGATCACCAGGTTCAGCGCCGTGCGATAGAGAAACGCCCGGGGCTGCTCGATTGGAACTTCACTGGCGCGCCCCAGTACCCGCACGTAAGCGTCATGCACCACATCTTCGGCCACCTGACGGTTGCCCAGCTTGGCGTTAAGGAAACACACCAGCTCGCGATAGTAGTTTTCCAACATGACTCCCGACCGCGTGGAGGCGGCATTAGGTCCTTTGAGTACGACGATGACGGCCAAATCGGTGACGCAGCTCGATGATGGCAGTTTGCGGTACGTGTAATTTATAGTAATTCTCATCTAGTTTTAAACAAGACTTACGTCGTCATGCAATTATTTTGTCCGCCCACACCTGTAACCACATATGTAATGGCCTAAATCCCGGAGCAATTTCCTCGTCTACCTGTCAGCTTCCCGCTCCTGCGGCCCGATTTTTCCTGGCTGGAACTCTGCATGAAACGTCCTCGACCTGCCCGACGCGCCCTGCTTGTGGTTGCGTGCCTGATCCCGGTTATCGCTGTCGCTGCCTGGCAGATCCTGCCACCAGGCCGGGACAAGCTGGCGACCGTCACCGTAACGCGTGGCGATATCGAAAGTAGCGTCACCGCCCTGGGCACCTTGCAACCGCGCCGTTATGTCGACGTGGGCGCCCAGGCGTCGGGGCAAATCCAGAAGATCCACGTTGAAGCCGGCGACCAGGTCAATGAAGGCCAGTTGCTGGTGGAGATCGACCCTTCCACGCAAAAAGCCAAACTCGATGCCAGCCGCTATGCCATCGAGAACCTGCAGGCCCAGTTGCAGGAGCAACGGGCGCAGCACGAACTCGCCCGCCAGAAGTACCAGCGCCAGCAGCGCCTGGTCGCCGGCAACGCCACCCGCGAGGAAGACGTGCAAACCGCCAAGGCCGAGCTGAGTGCCACTCAGGCCCGGGTCGAGATGTTCCAGGCGCAGATTCGCCAGGCCAAGGCGAGCCTGCGCAGTGATGAGGTAGAGCTGGGCTACACGCGCATCTATGCGCCAATGAGCGGCACCGTGGTCGCCGTTGACGCCCGCGAGGGCCAGACCCTCAACGCCCAGCAACAAACCCCGCTGATTCTGAGGATCGCCAAACTGTCGCCGATGACCGTATGGGCCGAAGTCTCGGAGGCCGATATCGGCCACGTCAAACCCGGCATGACCGCCTATTTCACTACGCTGAGCGGCGGTGCACGGCGCTGGTCCAGTACCGTAAGGCAAATCCTGCCGATCCCGCCCAAACCGCTCAATGAAACCAGCCAGGGCGGCGGCAGCCCGAGCAGCGCCAGCAAAAGCGGGACCGGGCGAGTGGTGCTGTACACGGTGTTGCTGGATGTCGACAACACCGACAACGCGCTGATGGCCGAAATGACCACCCAGGTGTTCTTCGTCGCCGGCCAGGCCAAGGACACCCTGACCGCGCCGGTCGCCGCCCTGCAAGGCCGCCTCGGCGCCGACAAACAGATCGCCCGCGTCGTGGCGAAGAACGGCAATATTGAACAGCGCGAAATTCGCCTGGGCCTCAGCGACCGTCTGCGGGTCCAGGTACTGGAAGGCTTGAATGAAGGCGATCACCTGCTGATCGGTCCAGCCGATGGCAGCGGGGGTTGAATGTCGACCCCACTGATCGAACTCAAGGGCATCCGCAAATCCTACGGCGGCGGCGATACACCACAGGTTGACGTGCTGCGCGGCATTGACCTGGCGATCCATGCCGGAGAATTCGTGGCGATTGTCGGCGCCTCCGGCTCCGGTAAATCCACGCTGATGAACATCCTCGGCTGCCTCGACCGCCCCACCGAGGGCGACTACCTGTTCGCCGGGGAAAACGTCGCCCGACTGGACAGCGACGAACTCGCCTGGCTGCGTCGCGAAGCCTTTGGTTTTGTATTTCAGGGCTATCACCTGATCCCTTCCGGCTCCGCCCAGGAAAACGTCGAAATGCCGGCCATCTATGCCGGCATCAGCGCCGCAGAACGCCATGCCCGGGCCAAAGCCCTGCTGACGCGCCTGGGCCTCGCCGAGCGCACCGGCAACCGCCCGCACCAGCTTTCCGGCGGCCAGCAACAGCGGGTATCGATTGCCCGTGCGCTGATGAACGGCGGGCACATCATCCTCGCCGACGAACCCACCGGCGCCCTCGACAGTCACAGCGGCGCCGAGGTCATGATCCTGCTGGACGAACTGGCCAGCCAGGGCCATGTCGTGATCCTGATCACCCACGACCGCGAAGTCGCGGCGCGGGCCAATCGCATCATCGAGATCCGTGACGGGCTCATCATCAGTGACTCTGCCGACACCAGCGACAGCGCTCCCGTGGCCATCTCGGGCGCGTTGCAAGCCGTGGACCTGCGCCAGCGCCTGGCCGACGGCGCCGAGCACAACGGCGCCTGGAAAGCCGAGCTGCTGGATGCCGTGCAAGCTGCGTGGCGAGTGATGTGGATCAACCGTTTTCGCACCGCACTGACGTTGCTGGGGATCATCATCGGCGTGGCGTCGGTGGTGGTGATGCTGGCGGTGGGCGAAGGCAGCAAGCGCCAGGTGATGGCGCAGATGGGCGCTTTCGGCTCCAATATCCTCTATGTCAGCGGGTCGGCACCCAACCCGCGCACACCACCCGGCGTGATCACCCTCAACGACGTGGCCGCCCTCGCGGCCCTGCCTCAGGTCAAGCGCATCATGCCGGTGAATGGCGCAGAGGCCGGCGTTCGCTTTGGCAACGTCGACCACATGGCGTATGTCGGCGGCAATGACACCAACTTCCCGGCCATTTTCAACTGGCCAGTGGTCGAGGGGAGTTACTTCACCGAGGCAGACGAGCGCGCTGGAGCCACGGTGGCAGTGATCGGCAAACGGGTACGCGACAAGCTGTTCAAGGATGTGGCCGACCCGATCGGGCAATACATCCTGATCGAAAACGTTCCATTCCAGGTGGTCGGTGTGCTCGCCGAAAAAGGCGCCAGCTCCGGCGACAAAGACAGCGACGACCGTATCGCCATCCCCTACTCTGCCGCCAGCGTGCGCTTGTTCGGCAGCTATAACCCCGAATACGTAGTGATTGCCGCCGCCGACGCGCGCAACGTGCACGACGCCGAACAGGCTATCAATCAGTTGTTGCTGCGCCTGCACAACGGCAAGCACGACTTTGAACTGACCAACAATGCCGCGATGATCCAGGCCGAGGCACGCACCCAGAATACCTTGTCACTGATGCTCGGCTCGATTGCCGCGATCTCGTTGCTGGTAGGCGGTATCGGGGTGATGAATATCATGCTGATGACCGTCCGCGAACGCACCCGGGAAATCGGCATTCGCATGGCCACCGGCGCACGACAGCGGGACATCCTGCGCCAGTTCCTCACTGAAGCGGTGATGCTCTCGGTGGTCGGCGGCGTCACCGGCATTGGCCTCGCCCTGCTGGTGGGCGGTGTGCTGATCCTCAGCAACGTGGCCGTCGCGTTCTCGATTCCGGCCGCCGTGGGGGCCTTCTTCTGCGCCCTCGTCACCGGCGTTATCTTCGGTTTCATGCCGGCCCGCAAAGCCGCCCGACTTGACCCGGTCAAGGCCCTTACCAGTGAATGATCGCCCTATGAAAGTGCCCCTGACCCTCCTCGCCGCCAGCCTGCTGCTGGCCGCCTGCAGCACCCCCGCACCGCGTCCCGACGCAGGCATGCAAACACCGCTCGCCTGGCACAGCGCACGCGACGCAACGGCGCTGCAGGCCAACCAGCAATGGTGGACACGCTTTGACAGCCCCCAGCTCAACCAATTGATCGAACAGGCCCGCAGCGGCAGTTACGACTTGGCCAGCGCCATGGCCCGGGTGCGCCAGGCCCAGGCCAGCGCCGTAATTGCTGGAGCACCGTTGCTGCCTGAACTCACCGGCGCGTTCAATGCGAACCGCCAGAAACTGCTGCGGGGCAAGGGCTACAGCCAGCTGGATGCCACCAGCAGTAACAAGGCCGTGGATTACTTTGATGCGCGCCTGAGCGCCACTTACGAAATCGATTTCTGGGGTGGCAAACGCGCCGCCCGGGACAGCGCCGTGGAAGAGGTGCGCGCCAGCGAATTCGACCAGGCCACCGTTGAACTGACCCTGCTCAGCGGTGTTGCGACCAGCTATACCCAGTGGCTGTCATTGCGTGAGCAACTGCGCATCGCCCAACTCAACCTGGACAACGCCCAAAACGTGTTGAAGCTGGTGCAGACGCGCCACGATGCAGGCTCCGCCACCGCCCTGGAACTGGCGCAGCAAAAAAGCCTCGTGGCCGCACAACAACGCCAACTGCCGCTGGCACAGCAACAGACCGACGAGGCCTTGATCAGCCTCGCGGCATTGCTGGGCACACCGGTGCAGGACCTGCACCTGGCCCCGCAACCCTTTGCCCAATTGAACTGGCCGAGCATCGCCGCGGGTGTTCCCAGCCAACTGCTCAGCCGCCGGCCCGACATCGCCAGCGCCGAGGCCCGGCTGGCAGCAGCCCAGGCAGACGTCACCGTGGCCCGGGCAGCCATGCTGCCCACCATCACCCTCAGTGCCGACCTTGGCTCGGGCGCCGACAAGCTCGGCGACGTATTACGCAGCCCGTTCTACAACCTCACTTCCGGGCTGGTCGCACCGATCTTCAACAACGGCCGCCTGAGCGCCGAACGGGACAAGGCCCGCGCACGCCAGGATGAGCTGCTGCAGACTTACCGGGGCGCCATCATCAATGGCTTTGCCGATGTGGAAAAAGCCCTGAGCAGCATTCGCGGGCTGGATGCACAGCGCCAGTGGCAGAGCGTGGAACTGAGTGAGGCGCAGACCGCCTTCGAGATTGCGCAGAGCCGATATGAAGCCGGGGCGGAGGACCTGCTGACGGTGCTGGAGACGCAGCGTACGTTATATGCGGCGCAGGATTTGAATGTGCAATTGCGCCGGTCGCGGCTGAACGCAAGCATTGCGTTGTATAAGGCGCTGGGTGGCGGATGGCAGGTGCCAGGCACGATCAACTGAATCAAAGCCGGGCTTGCCCGGCTACCACCGTTGAGCGGCGCCCTTTAGAGCACCCGTTCCTTGACCTTCAAGTGCCGCGCATACCAGGGACGCTTCGGCACCTTGCGAAACAGCTCGGCCAGCTTGTCCTCATCCGCCCCGAAGGTAATCCGCAGCGCCAGCTTCATGGTTTCCGGGTCCATCTCCATCGACTTGCCCATCTGCAAACCCGGCACAGTGCTGCAACCGTGGGTGTCCGGCCCCAACCACGGGTCGTCCACCTCCACCCAGCGCCCCGGCGCAAACCACGGCACGCCGTTGACCTCCAGCCGGCTCACTTCACCCGGATGAAAACGCTCGTGAGCCCGGAACCAATCCTCGACCCGATCATCAATCCACCCATGAAAGTGCCAGAACACCGGGTTCACGTGGGATGAAAACGGATCACCGAGAAAGTCGTTCTGCGCCGTGTACCAGCGCGCAGCGAAGTCCGCAGGGTCACGGGCAAACGGTACGGGTGCGCCGTTGGACGGATCCCGCGGCACCGACGCCCAGCGCATGTGCAACCAGTCATGCAGGCCCAGTTCGACTTCTGAACCGAACTGCCCCAACGTCAACTTGGCCAGGTAGCGCGGGTCGCGGTACTGCGACTCCCAGACTTCAAAGTTGCTGTGGTAGGTCTCGGCCGCCTTGATATCGCTGACCCACTGGGTGTATTCGGCATCGTCACTGGCCATCCAGGTCGGCGGCAGCGCGAAGCCGTCGTGGTTGTCGAAATACCGGATAAACCCTTGCCGGTCACGCTCAAGTGCAGGCTGCGGCTGGGGAAAGTACGGCCACGAGGGCAAGTCCTGCATGGACCGCGCAGTGCCCAGCATATGCCGGTGCATGAAAAAGAAATCGATGCCCGAGCCATTGCGATCCTTGTGCGGACCACGGGCGTCGCGCTCCTTGTCCCGTGGCCCGGGTTGCCAGCCAATCCCGCGCAGGGCGTTGCGCTTGTCTTCGGAGAGTTTGTGCCACTGATCACGGGAGGCGTGCCAGAGCTGGTGAAACAGGCGATGTTCGGGAGCAATCAACCAGGCCAGCAACGTCGGGTGCAGGCCGATACGCTCCCGGGCTTCGGGAAACAGCTGCTTGCTGGCGACAAAATGGTTGTCCAGTTCAAGTAACGCCAGTGGCCTATCCAGGCGCAGGATTTGCCCGCTGAGGGTTCCACCACCGGCATTACCGAACTCGCCCCACACTTCATCAAGGATCATTGTGAGTTCATGGGTCGGCGCGGCGTCCGGCGCATCACGGTCGATCAACCGCACGTACAGTCGAGCGCCATTGCCAGGCGCCAGGTCACCGATCACCCGATAGCGTGGCTCTTCGTCCGAGCGCAGTTGTTCGGCGGTGTCCAGATAGCCCCGCAGGCCACGACCACGGGGAGCGACGTCAAGCAGCAACTCCAGCCCGGTGAGCGGCAAGCCCGCAAGCCCGGCATCCCGCCCCTTGAACCGCAGACTCCAGACACCCCTCAGGCTGTTCGCCAACTGCTGGCCAGCGGTGTCCGCAAGGTCGACCGTGGCCTCGCCCGGCGTGATCGGAAACTCTTCTTCACGCGTCAACTCGCGATGGGCGTAATAGGCCGCAGGCACTACGGCGCCCGTCAGCGCCAAGCCTGCGATGAACCCTCGTCGAGAAATCGTCATTGCTTTACCTGTGTCAGCCATCAAGCAGGCTTTATCCAAGCTAGAACGTTCCCGGCAAGGGGAAATTTACCGCCAATGGCCACCCGCCTAAATTTGTCCCGCCATCACTCGTTCTTCCCTGATAGCAAAGGCCTCAACTGACTGAGATGGCAATGACAAAACCACGTTCGAAAAAGGCGCTGTATCTCGGCCTGCCGCTGGTCCTGGCCATTGGCGCAGGTGCTGGCTTCCTGGTCTGGGATCACTGGTTCAAGGGCAACGCCGGCTACCCGCTGGAGGTCATCAAGCAAGCCGATGAGTTGCAGGACCGCCTGCTGTCGTTCGACAGTCACATCACCGTGATGCTCGACTTCGGCGCCACCGGCAATGAGGCGGACAAGGACGGTGCCGGTCAGTTCGACCTGGCCAAGGCCAGCCGTGGCCGGCTGTCCGGTGCTGCACTGACGATTTTCGGCTGGCCGGAAATGTGGAACGGTCCGAATGCCCCGCACAAGCCCACCGAAGGTTTTGTCGAAGAAGCCCGCCACCAACAGGAAGTCCGCTACAAGATCATCACCGGCATGGTCCGCGATTTTCCCAATCAGGTGGGCATTGCCTATACCCCGGATGACTTCCGGCGCCTGCACGGCGAAGGCAAGTTTGCTGTCTTTATCAGCATGCTCAACGCCTACCCGCTGGGCAACGACCTGAACCAACTGGACCTGTGGACCGCACGCGGCATGCGTATGTTCGGCTTCAGCTACATTGGCAATAACGCCTGGGCCGATTCGTCACGCCCACTGCCGTTTTTCAATGATTCGCCCGATGCCCTCGACGGTCTCTCGGACATTGGCAAACAAGCGGTACACCGCCTCAATGACCTGGGGGTGATCATCGATGTTTCGCAAATGTCGACCAAGGCACTGGAACAAGTCGCCCAACTGAGTCGCACACCGATGATCGCCTCGCACTCGGCACCGCGCGCCTCGGTGGACATCCCGCGTAACCTCAGCGACAAGGAAATGCAACTGATCAAAAACAGCGGCGGCGTGGTCCAGGTCGTCGGTTTCTCGGCTTACCTGCGCCCGCTCAGCCAGCCCACCCAAGACAAGCTCAACGCCCTGCGTGCACGCTTTGATCTACCGCCGCTACCCAACCTGGCCATGGCTTTGATGCCCGGCGATCCGATCATCTCGGCCTGGTCCGAGCAGAAATTCGGCCAGTACGCCAGCGCCCTGTACGCGATTCTCGACGAGGAACCCAAAGCCACACTCAAGGACCTGGGCGACGCCATCGATTACACGGTGCGCAAGATCGGCATCGATCATGTCGGCATCGCTTCAGACTTTAACGAAGGCGGCGGAGTCCAGGGCTGGGAGAACGTCAGCGAGGTACGCAATGTCACCGCCGAACTGATCCAGCGGGGCTACTCCGAAGCCGATATCGCCAAACTGTGGGGCGGTAACTTCCTGCGGGTCTGGGACCAGGTACAAAAAGCCGCCAAGCCCTTGGCCAATCGCTGAACCACCCCCAATGAATGAAGTGAATTCATGACCGACCGCCGTACATTTCTCAAGCAGGCCGGGCTTCTCGCTGCGAGCCTGCCGCTGGGCACTGCCATCATTCCTCAGTCGCTGGCAGGCAATCCGGCGTCACCCGGCGACTCATGGGCAGGCTTTCGCCAGCTGTTCACCCAAGACCCGGACTACCTGCATTTTTCCAATTTCCTGGTGACGTCGCACCCCAAACCGGTGCGCGATGCGATTGACCGCTACCGCGCGCAGATCGACCGCAACCCGGGCCTGGCCATGGATTGGGACCTGCAGGAAACCTGGAAGCGTGAAGGCCAGGTGCGCGAATGGGCCGGCCGCTACCTGAACGCCAAACCTGGCCAGATCGCCCTGACCGGCAGCACGTCCGAAGGCCTGGCGATGATCTATGGCGGAATCCAGGTACGCCCTGACCAGGAGATCCTCACCACCGTCCACGAACATTACGCCACTGAATACAGCCTCGACTTCCGGGTGCGCAAACAAGGCACCCAGGTGCGCAAGATCAAGCTGTTCGAGGACGCCAACCGCGTGTCGGTCGACGAGGTGCTCGGCTCAATCAAGCGCAACATCCGTCCCAACACCCGGGTACTTGGGATGACCTGGGTACAGTCCGGCAGCGGCGTCAAATTGCCGATTGGCGAGATCGGCAAGCTGGTGGATGAACACAACCGCAACCGTGACGACAAGGATCGCATCCTCTACGTGGTCGACGGCGTGCACGGCTTCGGCGTGGAAAACCTCGACTTCCCTGACATGCATTGTGATTTCTTTATCGCTGGCACTCACAAGTGGATGTTCGGCCCACGCGGCACTGGAATCGTGTGTGCCCGATCAGAGCAGAACAGCTACGTGACGCCGATGGTGCCCACCTTCTCCGAAGACAATAACTTCGCCACCATCATGACACCGGGCGGCTATCACGCCTTCGAACATCGCTGGGCGGCAGACGAGGCCTTCAAGCTGCACTTGCAACTGGGCAAGGCGCAGGTGCAGGCGCGCATTCACCAGCTCAACGACGAACTGAAAAGCCAACTGCTGGCCCACTCGCAAATCGAGCTGGTGACGCCGCGCAGCCCCGAGCTGTCGGCCGGCTTTACGTTCTTTCGGGTCAAGGGCCAGGACAGCGGCGAGGTCGCGGCGCACATGATGAAGAACCGCGTGGTGATCGATGCCGTGGACCGCGACGTGGGCCCGGTGGTGCGTACCTCTCCGGGCCTGCTTAACACATCAACCGAGATCCAGCGCTTCATGACCTTGCTCAGCCAACGGTTTTGACGCCCCTTTTTCCTTTTGATCGAGACGCCCCATGAACAGTGACACTCCCGCTCCATCCCGCCTCAAGCCACTGGCCGCCCTGGCCCTGACGATGCTGTGCGGCGCCCTGCTGCCAGGCCTCGCCCAGGCAGCCGCCGCGCCACAGCCGGGCAAGGTATTCAAGGACTGCAAGGACTGCCCGGAGATGGTCGTGCTGCCCGCCGGCACCTTCACCATGGGCACGCCGGAAGATGAAGTCGGCCGCGAGCCCGACGAAGGCCCCATGCACGATGTCACGTTCGCCAAACCCTTCGCCATGAGCCGCTTCCAGGTCACCGCCGGTGAGTGGGACAGCTACGTGCGCCAGACCGGGGTCAAGATCGCCAACGGCGACGAACGCCCGGGCCGCGAATGCATCGCCAGCAAGCCGCGCTACCCCCAGGGCCCGCGCCAGCCTGCGGTGTGCATGGACTTTGACGACGTCAAGAACTACGTCGCCTGGCTGTCGAAAAAAACCGGCCACACCTACCAGATGGTCAGCGAAGCCCAACGCGAATACGCTGCCCGCGCCGGCTCCACCGGACCATTCCCGTTCCCGTTTGACGCGGGCAAGGGCTACAGCATCGCCGAGCACGCCAACACCTACGGCCCGGCGGATGGTTATAGCTACTCATCGCCGGTGGGCAGCTACCCACCCAACGCCTTTGGCATGTACGACATGCACGGCAACGTCTACGAGTGGCTGGCCGACTGCGAACACACCAACTATGTCGGGGCGCCGACCGATGGCAGCGCCTGGGTGGAACCGGGCTGCGAGTCCCGCCAGATTCGTGGCAATGACTGGGGCGAAGCACCGGTGTTTTCCCGCTCGGGCAACCGTAACAATATCTACCCGCAAACCCGCGGTGACTGGATTGGATTTCGGGTTGTGCGCGATCTCTGAGGCCTGCCGCAACCTCCCGCTCCAGCAAGGTCGCCGTCAATCGGCGACCGTCTAAATTAAGCGCGTGACCAGACGTTCTAAAGGGTATCTGCCTATTCCACCCAAGGAACCGTCCCCTCATGACCCAGCCAACGCGCGGCGCCATTCATGAATTGTTTACCCTGCTCAAACCCTTCAGGTTAATCGTCGCCCTTTCCATCCTGCTGGGCATGATCGGCGGCTTGAGCGTGACGGTATTGCTGGCGACCATCAACAATGCCCTGCACGCCGACAGCAGCCCCACCAGCAGTGTGGTGGCCCTGTTTGCCGGCCTGTGCCTGCTGGCTCTGCTCAGCTCGATTTTTTCCGACATCGGCACCAACTTCGTCGGCCAGAACATCATTGCCACGTTGCGCAAGACCCTGGGGGAGAAGGTTCTCGCCGCGCCCATCGATCAGATCGAGCGCTATCGCAGCCACCGACTGATCCCGGTACTGACCCACGACGTCGACACCATCAGCGACTTCGCCTTCGCCTTTGCGCCCCTGGCCATTTCGATGACCGTCACACTGGGCTGCCTGGGCTACCTGGCGCTGCTGTCATGGCCGATGTTCCTGTTGATGCTGGTGGCGATTGCCATCGGCACCGGCGCCCAGTTCATCGCGCAGTCCAGCGGGGTCAAGGGCTTCGAGGCTGCGCGGGAAGCCGAGGACGATTTGCAGCGTCATTACAATGCGATTGCTGATGGCGCCAAGGAACTGCGCATCCATCGCCCACGCCGCCACCGCATGTTTGTGCACGGGATCCAGGCAACCGCCGACTTTATCTGCAAGACGCAGATTCGCTCGATCAACACGTTCGTGATCGCCAAGACCTTCGGCTCCATGTTGTTTTTCATTGTGATCGGCTTGGCGCTGGTGCTGCAAACCGTGTGGCCCAGCCATGACAAGGCCGTAATGAGCGGGTTCGTACTGGTGTTGCTGTACATGAAAGGCCCGCTGGAACATCTGGTAGGCACATTACCGATTGTCAGCCGCGCGAAGATCGCGTTTCGCCGGATCTCGGAACTGTCGGATCAGTTCTCCTCGCCCGAGCCGCACCTGTTGCTCAGTGATACCGAACAGCAAAAGCGCAGCATCCAGAGCATCGAACTGCGGGATGTGTCGTATGCATTCCCTCCGGTTGAAGGCGCGGATCCTTTCCGCCTCGGCCCGGTCAACCTGCAGATCAAGCAAGGCGACATCGTATTTATCGTGGGTGAAAACGGCTGCGGCAAAACCACGCTGATCAAGCTGCTGCTGGGCCTGTATGCACCACAGCAAGGTGACGTCAGCCTCAATGGGCAAGCGGTTACCGCCCAGGGTCGCGATGAATACCGCCAGTTGTTCACCACCATTTTTGCCGATTATTACCTGTTCGATGACGTCGTCCAGGGTGACAGCCACTTGCCACAAGACGCGCAAAAATACCTGCAGCGCCTGGAGATCGCCCACAAGGTCAGCGTGCGTGACGGCAAGTTCACCACCACCGACCTGTCGACCGGCCAGCGCAAGCGACTGGCCCTGGTCAATGCCTGGCTGGAGGAGCGTCCAGTACTGGTGTTCGACGAATGGGCCGCCGACCAGGACCCGACCTTCCGACGGATTTTCTACACCGAGTTGCTGCCCGACCTGAAGCGCCTGGGCAAGACCATCATCGTTATCTCCCACGACGACCGCTACTTCGATGTCGCCGATCAACTGGTACGGCTGGAAGCTGGAAAAGTCGCAATCGAACAGGTTCCGGCCTGATACCTGAAATTAACCGGAAGATTTTTTCCGGTTCTGGTGTGTTGCTGCGTCTCACTTTCATTAATAACAATCATTACCATTAGCATCGCCAACATAAGAGCCCAGCCAATGCCCGCGCCGACAACGTTGACACCCCTTTCAAAAGCCATCTGGATGTGCCACCTGCTCAAGCCCCGACTGGCACCCAGCCTGCTCGGGCTGTTGGTTGCGCTACCGCTGGCGTGTCAGGTACAAGCCCAGGAAATCAGCTTCCAGATTCCCGCCCAGTCCTTGACCAGCGCACTTCAGGCCTTTGGCCAACAAAGCAAATTGCAGGTGCTGTATTCGCCTGACCAGCTCAAGGGCCTGAAAAGCATCGCTGTGCGCGGCTCCATGGAGCCCACCGTGGCGCTGCAGAAGCTGCTGGGGAGCAGCGGCGTGGCGTACGGAATTTCCGGCAACACCATCACTATCACCGGCCGCAGCGAAGGCGGCGCCCTGGAGCTGGGGGCCACCAGCGTTACCGGCCAACAACTGGGTGAGACCACCGAAGGCACCGGCTCCTACACCACCGGTTCCATGAGCACCGCGACCAAACTGGCGACCTCCATGCGCGAGACGCCGCAGTCGGTCACGGTGATCACCCGCCAGCGCATGGATGACCAGAACATGCAGTCCCTGGAGGATATTTCGACTTATACCCCAGGCCTGACCATGCGCAAGACCGGCGGTGAACGCCCGGAGTTCTACTCCCGCGGCTCCGCCATCGACAACATCATGATTGACGGCCTGCCCGTCGCGTATGACAGCGACACCCTCGGCACCTCGACACTGGCGATGTTCGACCGGGTGGAAGTGGTACGCGGTGCATCGGGCCTGATGATCGGTGCCGGCAACCCGTCCGGCACCCTCAACCTGATCCGCAAACGCCCCACTGTCGAGCCGCAAGTGTCGGTCACCCTGGGTGCCGGTTCGTGGGACAACTACCGCACCGAAATCGATGCCAGCAGCGCCCTCAATTCCAGCGGTTCGATCAGGGGCCGCGTGGTCGGTGCCTTCCAGGACAAAGACAGCTTTACCGATGGCTACAGCAGCAAGCGCCAGTTGTTGTACGGCATCACCGAGTTTGACCTGAGCGAAGCCACTACCCTGACCCTTGGAGCGTATTACAACCGTGAGGACAACCCGGGTGCCGATTGGTCAGGCATTCCGACCCGTGCCGATGGCACGTTCCTGCCGATATCCCGTTCGACGCGCATGAGCCCGAACTGGACCTACTGGAACAAGAAAAACACCAGCGCATTTGCCGAAATTGAGCACCGCTTCGACAACGACTGGAAACTGCGCCTGAATACCACGTGGCTGCGAGGCGACCTGGACATGCTGGGCACCAGTTTCTATCGACTGGACTCCAGTGCGGATCAGTTGAACCTGAACGTGGGCCGCTACACCTACCAGCACACGCAAAAAAGCGTCGACGGCTACGTGTCCGGCCCCTTCACCCTGTTTGGTGCGACCCACGAACTGGTGCTCGGTGGCAGTTATCGCAATGATAAAACCGACGATGGCCCCGGCGGTGGTTTCCTCAACGACCCGAACATCGTGCTCGACCCGTCAAACTTCGACTATCACGGCGTAGAGAAACCGGCCATCAACTACAACTGGTCGCGCAAGGGCAAGGTCGATCAATACAGCACCTACGCCACCGTACGCTTCCATCTGCGCGATGACCTGAAACTGATCCTCGGTTCACGCCTGGACTGGTACGAATACGAACAGAACACTATTTCCGGCGAATACACATTCGGCGCCGACTACAAGGCGACGCGGGAATACACTCCCTATGCCGGCCTGATCTACGACATCAACGATACCTACTCGGTGTACACCAGCTGGACCAGAATCTTCCAGCCGCAAGCCAACGTGGACTTCCAGGGCAGCCTGCTGCCGCCGGTCACCGGTACCAACCGTGAAGTCGGGATCAAGGGCGAGTACTTTGACGGCGCGTTGAACGCCAGCCTGGCCTACTTCCAGTTGAACCAGGAAAACCTCGCCCAAGGGCTTGATGCCTGTGCACCGGGTGTTGCTTCCTGCTCCGTGGCCTCCGGCGAGGTGGAAACCAAAGGCGTCGACCTTGAACTGCAAGGCATGCTTGCCCGTGGCTGGCAGGCCTCGGCCGGCTACACCTATGCCGGTGCCAAAAACGTCAAGGGCGGCAGCGGTCGCTTCGACAGCGACACGCCATACAACCTGCTCAAGCTGTCCACCACTTATCAATTGCCGGGCGATCTCGAAAAATGGTCGATCGGCGGTTCATTCCGTAGCCAGAGCAGCACATACACAACCTACGGCGTGTCTCAGGGCGGCTACAGCATCGTCGACCTGATGACCGGCTATAACGTGAACAAAAACCTCAAGGTGCAAGCCAACCTGAACAACGTGTTCGACAAGCACTACTACCAGAGCATCAGTAACCCGGCAGGCGCAAACATCTTCGGCGACCCGCGTAACGTGGCCGTGACCATGAAGTGGAGCATGTAAAACACAGCCCCTGAAACAACAACACCCTGCCACGGCAGGGTGTTGTCAACACAGCAAGACAGCAACCGGGACGCAAGGTCTCAGCGACTGGCCAACCACCGGCCCACCTCAAGGTAAATCCCCTCAACCTCCGCCACCAGGCCCTGCATGCGCAGGAAGTCATGGGTCAGCCCCGGCTGGATTACTGCGGTCACCGGTGTGCCGCTCGCCTCAAGACGCGCGATCCACTCACGCCCCTCATCCAGCAACGGGTCAAATTCGGCCAGCATCACGCAGGCCGGCGCCAGTGCGGGCAACGTCGTACTCAGCAGCGGCGACGCGCGCCAGTCATGGCGGTTACCGGCAGCGCCCATGTAGTGCTGGTAGAACCACTCCAGTGTCTTGGTTTCCAGCAGATATCCCTCTGCATAAGCCCGGTGGGAATCGCGCAGCCGCGTGATATCGGTGACCGGATAAAACAGCAATTGCGCGGCAGGCCGCAAGGCCAGCCGCTGAGGGTCCTGCACGGCGGACATCGCAACAATCATCGCCAGCGTAGCGCCGACACTGTCACCGCTGACGACCACCTGACTGGCATCGAGTTGCAACTGCGACGCCTGCTCGACCAGCCAGTTGGCTGCCGCCAGTGCATCATCCACCGCCGCCGGGAACGGTGCCTCGGGCGCCAGGCGATAAGCCGGGGCCAGCACCGCATAGTCACTGGTGCCCGCCAGGCGTCGGCACACCGAGTCGTGTGAGTCCAGGCTACCGACCACATAGCCGCCGCCGTGGAAGTACAAAATCACCGGCTGCGCTCCGTGGCCGCGTCCAGGCTTGCGATACAGGCGTGCCGGCAGCGGATTGCCGTCGGCGCCGGTAAAGGTCAACGGCTGCACTTCAATAGCGTCAGGAGGGCTGGGGTCGAGAATCAGCGAGGTATTTTCGAATTCGCGACGGGCCTGCGCCACGGACAAATCATGCAGGGGTTGGCTTTTTCCGCTCCAACGGCCCATTTCCACAAGCTCCAGAAACGCAGCCAGGTCGGGGTGCAAGGGCATCATGTTTTCCTTGGAAAGTAGTGAGGTACGACGGCGGCCCCGTCCCCGGGGCCGGCGCCAGGGTCAATCGGTAATCAGCTCGGCGCTGTGTAGCAAGCTCGCCAGGCGCTGCAACAACAGAGGGGTGCGCAGCAGGTCGTAGTGGCCGGCATCGATCTGCTCGGCGCCGGTAAGTTGTGGCAGCAACCGCTCGAAGGCTTGACGCTCCAGCGTGCTCACGCCATTACCCCACCAGCAGCACGTGTCGACCGCCACCCACGGCAAGACGCTGAAGGCCTGCGCCAGGGCCTTGAGTTGCATGCCGACCATAAACGCCTGTGCCAGGTCGGTCGCCTCCAGCTGGGCATAACGCCCGCCGGCCGGTTGACCGGCTTGCAGGTTATTGATGATCACCTCCACGGCAGCTGGCTGCAGGGTGACCGGCAATGCCTGCGGCCAGGTCTGGCCCAGGGTGGCTCCGAGGAAATCCTGCAGGTCATCGCGCCAATCCGAGGTGGCGGGCGTTGAGGTGGGAATGTAGCTGTCTACCAGCCCGACAAATTCCACTGCCTGGCCTTGCTCCTGAAGCTCTTTGGCCACCAGCAGCGCCAAGGGTCCACCGAGTGACCATCCCAGTAAACGATACGGTCCGTAGGCCTGCTTCTGGCGAATGTACTGAGCGTAATCGATCGCCATCGCCGGCAATGATTCATCCTGCCATTGGCGGTCCAGCAGCATGCGGCACTGCACCCCATAGACGCTGCACTTCCCTTCCAGCAGGCGTGCCAGTGGCTCATAGTCAAATACGGTGCCGAAGCCGGCATGCAGGCAGAACAGTGGACGGCGGTTCGCCACGTTACTGTTGAGCAGTAACAACGGATCAAGCGGAGCCTCGACCTCTTCATGGCCACTGAGCTGGGCGATGGTCGGCTTGCTCATCATGTCGCGCAATTTCAGGTCCAAGCCAAGCTGCGTGTTGCCGCGAACCTTGCCCAGCACCTTGAGTACGCGCAGCGAATCGCCGCCCAGCTCGAAGAAGTTGTCGGTGACACCCACCTGCTCGACCTCCAGAACCTCTTGCCAGATCGCGGCCAGCGCCTGTTCGACCGGGTTGCGTGGCGCAACGTAATGGCGCCCCTTGAATTCGGGGTCTGGCAATGCCTTGCGATCCAGCTTGCCATTGGGGCTGACGGGAAACGCTGGCACCACCAGAATCTGCGACGGCACCATGTAATCGGGCAATTGCGCCTGCAAGTCCTGGCGCAAACGCTCGGCAAGCGCCGGATGCTCATCGGCAACCACATACCCGATCAACTGCTTGCCGGCGCTGGTGTCACGTGCGACCACTACCGCATCACGCACCTCGGCCATGTCACGCAACCTTGATTCGATTTCGCCAAGCTCAATGCGAAAGCCACGGATCTTCACTTGATGATCCAGGCGTCCGAGGTAATCGAACACCCCGTTCGCCCGCTGACGCACCAGGTCGCCGGTGCGGTAGAGCCGTCCGMCTTTCGTGGAAAACGGGTCCGCGACAAAACGCTCGGCCGTCATTCCCGGACGCTGGCGATACCCGCGTGCCAGCCCCTCACCACCGATGTACAACTCACCGGCAACGCCCTGCGGCACGGGGTTGAGGCACGCATCCAACACATACAGGCTACGCTCGCCAACTCGACTTCCGATCGGCGCATATACCGCGTCGCAGGTTTCGCTCGCGGTGGCTTTCCACAACAGGGGCGTGACCACCGTTTCCGTTGGGCCATAACCGTTGGTCAAATAGCGCGGCTTGAGGGTGCGCTTGACCAGTTCGAAACTGGCCTGCGCCACGGCATCGCCACCAAAGCAGTAGACCTGCACCGGCGGAGCTTCCCGGCCTTCGGCATACTCCGCCAGTTGCTGGAGATACGCTGGCGGGAAACAGGCAATACTGATGCGCTGCTCGTGCAGCGCCTGCCAGGTTTCCTGCGGGGTCCACAGGTTATTGTCGCGAATCACCAGGCACCCGCCACTGCGCAGGGTCGACAGCCAACGCTCCTGGGCACCGTCGAAGGCGAACGACATGAACAACAACTCGCGCGTCGCCACATCCATTTCGTAGCGCTCGGCAATCGCGGCGCAGTGCATGCCAATGGGGCCGTGACTCACCGCCACGCCCTTGGGTTGCCCCGTGGAGCCTGATGTGTAGATCAGGTAGGCGAGGTTATCCGGTTGCAGGCGCGATGGCGGGCATGCGTCCGGGAAGCTGTCGAGAGACACGCGGTCCAGCAACACCCGGGTGGTCGCGTCCAACGCCCCAAAGCCTTCGCTGACGCCACTCTGGGTCAACAACACCGAGACATTCGCATCCTTGACGATCCAGTCCAGGCGCTCCCGAGGGTAATCGATGTCCAGCGGCACATAGGCTCCCCCCGCCTTCATGACCGCGTAGAACGCGACAATCACCTCAACGCTGCGCTGCAGGGCAATTCCGACGCACACCTCCGGGCCCACGCCCAGGCCGATCAGGTAATGGGCCAGGCGATTGGCACGCTGCTCCAATTGCCCATAGGTCAGTTGCACGCCGTCACACACCAGCGCCACGGCCTCGGATCGCGCCTGGGCCTGTTGCTGGATCAGTTGCGGCAACAAGGGTTGCGTGGCCGGCACCTGGCGCAGCGGGTTCGCGGCGAGCAAGCTGGCATATTCGTCGCACGCCAGGGTCGGCAAGCTGCCCACCCGGGCCTGAGGCGAATCGAGCATGGCCAACAACAGCGTCTCGAAACTGCGTCGAACCTGGTCGCACGCCTGTTCGGTGAACGCGTTGCGCAAATACAGGAACTCGATCTTCAGGGTCTGGCCCAGGTTGATCGCCAGGTCCATCGCGTAGTTGGTCACATCACGGGTACTGACCTGGCCAAACTGCAGTTGTTGATTGCCGACCTCGGCCAGGCGCTCATCCACCGGGTAGTTTTCGAACACAATAATGCTGTCAAACAACGGCGTGCCGCCCTGCCCCGACCAGCGCTGGATATCGGCCAGCGCAGCGTGTTCGTAGTCGCGCACTTCCAGGTTGAGCGCCTGCAACTCAAGCAGCCACTGGCACAGCGCCTTGGCCGGATCCGGTTGCTGGACGATCGGCAATGTATTGATGAACAACCCGAGCATTTCGTCCGCACCCGGCAGGCTGGCCGGACGTCCGGCCACGGTGGCACCGAAACACACACTGGCTTGCCCGGTATAACGCTGCAACAGCAACAACCACACCGCCTGGATCAAAGTATTCGGGGTGATACGCCAGTGCTGGGCAAACTCGCGCAAGCGCCGAGTCTGGTTGACATCCCAATTCAGGTACAGCG
Organism: Pseudomonas sp. 1912-s; assembly: GCF_029269205.1. Classification (NCBI taxonomy): domain Bacteria; kingdom Pseudomonadati; phylum Pseudomonadota; class Gammaproteobacteria; order Pseudomonadales; family Pseudomonadaceae; genus Pseudomonas; species Pseudomonas sp. 1912-s. Next base: position 128,112 of record NZ_JARIXR010000018.1, read on the forward strand.
CCGCATGCCCCTCCAAGCCAGGCTCGGGCTGGGGATGAATGCTCGCCGCCAGGCTAGTGGGGCCTTCAAGGGTTTGCAGTTGCGGCTTCCAGAACCGCGACGCCGTTTCCGGGGACTGCTGGCGCAGCCAGGCGATGTAATCGCGGTAATGCCCTTTGCGCGCAGGCAAGGCGCGGCCGGCGTACACCTCGAAGACTTCACCCATCAAGCGTGAGTTGCTCCAGCCATCCATCAGGATATGGTGGCTGGTCCAGATCAACTGGTGGCGGTGCTCATCCAGCCGCACCAGGGTCAGACGCGTCAGGGGGGCAGCCAACACGTCAAAGCCCTTGGCGCAATCGTCCTGCGCCAAGGCTTGCAAGGCGTCAGCGTCAACCTGGCGATCGCGCCAATCGACGATTTGCACCGAGACCTGGGCGGCCTTGTACACCACCTGCAACGGTTCACGCAGGTCGCTGGATGACCAGAAGCCGGTGCGCAGAATCTCATGGCGCGCGACCACCTGATCCCAGGCGGCGATAAACGCCGGTACGTCCAGCCCGTCGACAGGCACACAGGTCTGGTTGATATAAAGATGCGCCGCCGACGGGTCCAGCGTATGGAACAACATGCCTTGCTGCGTCGGTGACAACGGATAGAGGTCTTCGACCTGCTCCAGCGGCACGGGCAGGCTGTCCAGTTGTTGCTGGGTCAAGGTGCAGAGGGCAAAGTCCGAGGGCGTCGCGCCCAGGTTTTGCGACTGGCTGCAATGTTCAACCAGCGCCTGGAGTTCGGCGATGTACGCCTGCGCCAGATGCTCGATCGTCGCCTCATTGAACATCTCCCGACTGAACACCCAGTTCAGGCTCAATTGGCCGCCGTACACTTGGCCATTGATGGTCAACCAGTTGCCCAGCGGTGCTTGCGGGCTTTGTTCCAGGCCGATGGATTCGCCGGAAGGCACAAACAGCGCACCGGCATCCACATCAAAACTGCCGTCAAACTGCCCCAGGTAGTTGAAGGTCACACGCGGCGCGGGCAATTGCCCCAGTACCTTGCGGTGCCCGGGGCTGCCCATGTAGCGCAGCACTCCAAAGCCGATACCCCGCTGCGGAACGCCTCGCAGTTGCTCCTTGACCTGCTTGATTGACTCGCCAATACCCGCTGCCGGCGTGAGTTTCACCGCAAACAGGCTGGTGAACCAACCGACCGTGCGGGTCAGGTCGATGCTGGCAAACAGATCTTCACGGCCATGCCCTTCAAGTTGAATCAGTGCCTGGTCGTGGCCGGTCCAGCGCACCATGACTCGGGCCAACGCAGTCAGCAACAGGTCATTGACCTGCGTCCGGTAAGCCGCGGGCGCTTCCTGCAGCAGCAACTGCGTCAGGTCCTTGCTCAACTGTGAATGGACCGTGAGGCCATGTTTGTTTTGCAGGCCACCCCCCGGATGATCCACCGGCAAGTCCGGGCGGGTATCCTGCAACTGCTGCTGCCAGTACTGCACTTCGGCTTGCGCTTCGGGGCGCTGCGCATAAGCCTGCAAGTGCTCGGCCCAAGCCCGGACAGAATGAGTCTTGGGCGCCAGCTTGAGCGCCTGCCCGCTCGCCAACTGGCGATAGGCAAGCTGCAAGTCGTCAAACAGGATGCGCCAGGAAACACCGTCCACCACCAGATGGTGAAGCACCAGTAACACACGCTGCGAACCATCCGCCAACGCAACCAGCGCCACCCGTAGCAGCGGCCCGTTCAGCAGGTCGAGACTCTGCTGGAGTTGCTCGCCAAACGCCTGCAACGCTTGCGTATCGGGCAGTTGAACCTCCTGCAACACGTTCCGACCCTGCAACAGTGCCTCGACACTGCGGTAAGTAGCGGCCCAGCCCTCTTCGCCCTGACTGAACACCAGGCGCAGCGAATCGTGATGCACCAGCAGCGCACGCAACGCCTGCTCCAACAGCGCAGCCTCGATAGCCTGTGTCGGCTTGAGCAGCACCGACTGGTTCCAGTGATGACGCTCGGCGATAGGTTCTTCAAAGAATCCCTGATGAATCGGCAACAACGGCAGGTTGCCCGTTACTGCGCCTTGCTCGACTTCAAGCCCGGCGGCATCAATGCGGGCGACGCCTGCCAGCCCCTGTACGGTCTGGTGCTGGAACAACTCTTTGGGCGTGAAGAAAATGCCTGCCTGGCGGGCACGCCCCACCACCTGGATCGAAATGATCGAGTCGCCGCCCAGCTCGAAAAAGTTATCCGACAAACCGACCCGCTCAAGCTTGAGCACGTCTTGCCAGATCGCGGCAATCTGCTGCTCCAGCGGGCTTTGCGGCGCAATGAAATTTTGTTGAGCCTGGCGTACATCCGGCTTGGGCAACGCCTTGCGCTCCAGTTTGCCGTTGGGGCTCAGGGGCAGTTGCTCAAGGAACAACAGGTGCACCGGCACCATGTAGTCCGGCAACACCTCGCGCAAACGGGCCTTGAGTACTTCGCGCAGCGACGCTTCGTCCACATCGCCTTGGGCAGGTACCACATAGCCCACCAGTTGCAGGCCGCTCGCGCCGTCTGCCGCCAACACTACCGCTTCGCGCACCGCGTCCTGCTCCATCAGGCGTGCTTCGATTTCCCCCAACTCGATCCGCAGGCCGCGGATCTTCACCTGGTGGTCAATACGCCCGACGTATTCGATCACGCCGTCTGCCCGGTGACGCGCCAGGTCGCCCGTGCGGTACAGCCTCTGGCCGCCGCCAAAGGGACTGGCTACAAAGCGTTCGGCGGTCAACGCCGGACGACGGTGATAACCCCGCGCCAGTCCTTCACCGCCGAGGTACAACTCACCCACCACCCCGACGGCTACCGGCCCCAGGCCCGCATCAAGAATGTAGGTACCCAGGTTGGCAATGGGCTGGCCGATAGGCACGCTGTCGCGCCCTTCTTCACGGCAGGTCCAGTGGGTGACATCGATAGCAGCCTCGGTCGGGCCGTACAGGTTGTAAAGCCGGGCTTGAGGCAGCTTGGCGAACACTTGCTGCTGCGCGTCCACCGGCAAGGCCTCGCCGCTGCAGATAATGCGCTGCAAGCCGGTGCAACTGTTGACCGCTACATCGGCGACAAACGCTTGCAGCATCGACGGTACAAAGTGCAGCGTGGTGACGTGCTCAAGGTTGATCAGTTCAATCAACTTTGCCGGCTCGCGGTGAATGCCGGGCGCTGCAACCACCAGGCGCGCGCCCGTCATCAAAGGCCAGAAGAACTCCCACACCGACACGTCGAAGCTGAAGGGGGTTTTCTGCAACACCGTGTCCACTTCACTCAAGCCATACGCCTGCTGCATCCAGCACAGGCGGTTGGTCAGCGCCGAGTGACGATTGCCGGCCCCCTTGGGCTTTCCGGTGGAACCGGAGGTGTAAATCACATACGCCAGGTTTTCCGGCTGCACGCTGATCGGCGGGCAGGTCGAAGCGTACCCGGCCAGCGGCTGATCCAGCAGCAGGCAAACCACCTGCGCCGGGATCGGCAAGCGCTCACGCAGCGCCTGCTGGGTCAGCAGCAAACCAATGCCACTGTCCTCGATCATGTAGGCCAGGCGCTCCTCGGGATAGTCCGGGTCCAGCGGAACATAAGCACCGCCGGCCTTGAGCACCGCCAGCAACCCCACCACCATCTCGATACTGCGCTCGACCGCCACGCCCACCAGCACGTCCGGGCCGACACCCGCCTCGATCAACTTGTGCGCCCATTGGTTGGCCTGCGTATCCAGCTGGCGATAGGTCAGTTGCTGGCCGGCAAACACCAGGGCGATGGCCTCCGGCGTAGAGTCCACCTGGGCCTGAATCAGCGCCTGTACGCTTTGGTCCAACGGGTAAGCGGCTTCGGTGGCATTCCAGTCCTGTAACAGCGTGCGCAACTGCACCGTGTCGAGCATCTCCAGCTCGGAAATTGCCCGGGAAGGCTGCGCGATAATCCCTTGTAACAGAGCCTGCCAGTGCCCCGCCATGCGCTCGACTGTGGCCGGCTCGAACAGGTCCGTGGCATAGGTCAATTGCGCCGACAGGCCCTCGCTGTGTTCAACCGTATTGAGGGTCAAGTCGAACTGCGATGTATGGGTTTCCCAGCTCAGGCGTTCGATCTCCAGGCGCGAGGCCTGGCCTGTCACCTCGACCCGCCCGCGACTGTCTTCACTTTGGTGGTTGAACATCACCTGGAACAGCGGGTTGTGGCTCAACGTCCGCTCGGGCCGCAGGGCTTCCACCAGTTGTTCGAACGGCAAGTCCTGATGCGCCTGCGCGCCCACGGCATTTTGCTTGACCTGTTGCAGGAACTCGCGGAAGGAGGTGCGCCCGTCGACGTCTGCCTTGTGAATCTGCGTATTGACGAAGAATCCGATCAACCGTTCGGTTTCGGCACGGTTCCGGTTAGCCACCGGCACCCCGACCCGAATATCGCCCTGGCCGCTGTAGCGGTACAACAGCACCTGGAACGAGGCCAGCAACAACATAAATGGGGTGACGTTTTCGCGCTGGGCCAGGCGCTTGAGGCCGGCAACCAGTTCTGCGCCCAGGTTGAGGGTGTGGGTGTTGCCGCGAAAGCTCTGCTCGGCGGGACGCGGATGGTCGAACGGCAATTCCAGTACCGGCTGCTCGCCACCGAGGCGTTCGGTCCAGTAGCCCAACTGGCGCTCCAGTTCCCCCGCCTCCATCCACTGGCGCTGCCACAGCCCATAGTCGGCGTACTGCACCGGCAACGGCGCCAACTCGACCGAGCGTCCCTCGCTGTAGGCGGCATAGCACTGCACCAGTTCGTCGACCATCACCTGCATCGACCAGCCATCGGAAACAATATGGTGCTGAGTGAGCACCAGCACATGCTCATCGGCACTGACTCGCAGCAGCTTGACCCGCAATAGCGGGCCTTGCTGCAAATCGAACAACTGCCGGGTTTCATCCTCCACGAACGCCTTGATCTGAGCGTCACGCTGTAGCGCGTGCGCCGGCGCCAACGTGTGCAAGTCGATGCTGGCGCCCGCCGCCGGGCTGATGACCTGCAGCCGCTGTGAACCGTCCTGGACAAAATGGGTACGCAGCGATTCATGACGCTCGATCAGCGTCGAAAAGCTGCGCTCCAGAGCTGCCACATCCAGCGCCCCACGCAAACTCAAGGCACTGGAGATGTGGTAAGCCGTACTGTCCGGATCCATCTGCCACAAGAACCACTGCCGCTCCTGAGCGTAGGACAGCAACAACGGTTCACTGGCGTTTCTCTTGAAAACAGGCGCGACACTGAAGAGATTGATGCCCTTGTGTTTAAGCAGCACCGCCAAGGCTTTGCGTTCCTTTGGCGAAAGCTCGCCCACTGCTCCGATCAACTCTTTCACACCTATCCCCTTCACTCTGAAATTAGCTTTTCAAGCTCATCCCCTGTTAAACGTTTGAGGGCCTCCAAAGATTTAGCCAATTCATCCATCAGCGGTTCACTGGCCGATCCCAACTGCGCCACTTCGGCACTGAAGGTGCGCAAGTTGCTGGCAGCGAACAGCGTCTTGAGCTGCACTTGCAGGTCCATTCGCTCACGGATGCGCACGATGAGTTGGGTGGCCAGCAACGAATGCCCGCCCAATGCAAAGAAGTCATCCTCCAGGCCGACCTGCTCGACGTTAAGCACCTCACTCCAGATTTGCGCCAATTGCTGCTCGGTGTCGGTCTGCGGTGGTGTGTATTGGTCACGACGCTGTACCGCGCCAGGGGCCGGCAAGGCCTTGCGATCAAGCTTGCCGTTGGGGGTCAGCGGCATGTAATCAAGCAACAGCAACTGCGCCGGCACCATGTAGGCAGGCAACACTTCATGCAGACGGCGCTTGAGGTCGTCTTGCAAGTCTGCTTGCGCGTCGGCGTCGATAAGGCCCGGCTGGCTAGGCACCACATAACCCACCAGTTGCAAGCCACTCACACCTTCCACCGCCAGCACCACGGCCTCGCGTACCGAGCCCAGGGCCATCAATTGAGCTTCGATTTCGCCCATTTCAATTCGGAAACCGCGGATTTTCACTTGATGGTCGATACGCCCGACGTACTCGATCACCCCCTCCGGGCGATAACGGGTCAGGTCGCCGGTGCGGTACAAGCGCTCGCCGGTGGTCGAGAACGGGTTCGGCACAAACTTCTCGGCGGTCAACCCCGGACGCAAGAGGTAGCCACGGGTGATGCCCTCGCCCGCCAGGTAAAGCTCCGCCGCCACGCCGACAGGCACCGAGTGCAGCTCAGCGTCCAGCAGGTAGCTGGCCGTATTGGCCAGCGGCTTGCCGATATTGGCCTGGCCACCGGCTTCGCGGCGGGTCCAGGTGGAGTAAGTGGTGTCTTCCGACGGGCCRTASAGGTCGTAGACATGCTGYACATGCCCACGGCCATATAACGCATCCACCAGCGACTGCTTCAACGGTTCGCCCGCCAGATTGATGATGCGCACGCTTTCCGGGATTTGCCCGGCACGCTGCAAGGCYCCCATCGCCGAAGGCACGCTGTTGATCAGGCGTACCCGGTCTCGGGCCGCCAGTTCCGGCAGCTCCAGGGCATTGCGGGCACCGACGATAAAACCGCCGCCGGCCAGGGTCACAAACAGCTCCCACACCGACAAGTCGAAGCAGATCGACGTGGAGGCCAACACACCTTGAATGTCTTCAGGGCTGTAAACCTGCTGCGACCACTGCGTCAGCGCCGCCACGTTGCGGTGAGTAATGGCCACGCCCTTGGGCAGGCCGGTGGAGCCGGAGGTGTAGATCACATAGGCCAGGTTATTCGCACTGACCACAACGGCCGGGTCCTGATCATCGGTGTCCTGAGCCTCAACCAGCAGGACTTCGATGGATGCATTCACCTCCACCGCCGCCAGCACATCAGATTGCGTCAACAACACCCGCGCCTGGCTGTCCTTGAGCATGTACGCCACGCGCTCGGCCGGGTAATCCGGGTCCAGCGGCACATACGCACCACCCGCCTTGAGCACCGCGAGCAACGCCACAACCATCTGCGCACTGCGCGGCATGGCCACGCCAACCCGCACTTCAGGGCCAACACCCAACGCCACCAGCTTGTGGGCCAGGGCATTCGCCCGGCCGTTCAACTGGCGGTAGGTCAGGTGTTCATCATCCCAGATAACCGCCAGGGCATCGGGAGTACGCTGCACCTGATCCTGAATCTGCTGATGGATACACCGCTCACGCGGGAAGTCCAGGGCATTGGCGTTCCAGGTCTTTTCAATCAGTTGACGTTCGTCGTCACCGAGCATCACCACATCAGCCAGCACCCGCTCACTTGAGGTCGTCAACTCGACCAGCAACCGGTTGAGGTGGCCAGCGATACCTGCCATCGCCTCTGAACMAAACACGCTGCAGTCATAGTGATAGTGCAGGGCCAATGTCTGCCCGGCATTGACCAACAATGTCAGCGGATAATTGCTCTGCTCATGGGCTGCAACGGCACCAAACACCAGGCCATCGTCACTGCCCTGGGCCAGCGCTTCGGCGATCGGGAAGTTCTCGAACACCAACAGTGTGTCAAACAACGACTCGGAACCGTGTTCGGCCCAGCGCTGAATCTCGAACAGCGGCGTGTGTTCATGCTCACGCAGCCCCAGGTTTTGCGCCTGGACCGCCTGCAACCAATGACTGACGCTCTGCCCGGCGAGCGGGCTGGCAACCACTGGCAAGGTGTTGATGAACAACCCGATCTGCTGCTCGACCCCTTTGAGATCGGCCGGACGCCCAGCCACGGTGGCACCAAAGCACACCGTCGACTGCCCGGTATAACGCTGCAAAAGCAGGAGCCAGGCGGCTTGCAGCAAGGTATTGAGGGTGACTTTCTGTTGGCGGGCAAACTCGTTCAGAAGGCGCGCCTGAGTAGCATCCAGTACCTCGAAGTGGCTGGCATAGCCCGTACCCAGGACACGTGGCGCAACGACCGCCTGGGCCAGGCGCGTCGGTGCTTGCAGCGATGCCAGCTGCTGCTTCCAGAACGCTTCCCGTAGTGTCTGGTCCTGACCTTGCAGCCAGGCAATGTAATCACGATAGCGCCCGGTCGACACCGACGGGTTATGACCACTGTAGCGTTGCAGCACCTCACCGAGCATCTGCGAGTGGCTCCACCCATCCATCAGGATATGGTGATGAGTCAGGATCAGGTGATGGCGACGATCATCCAGCGCCACCAGGGTCAACCTGAGCAACGGTGCCTCTTGAAGCTCGAAGCCCCTGGCCTGTTCGGCCTCGGCCAGTTGGCGCAAGGCCTGCGCCTGCCCGGCACGCCCGCGCCAATCGTGCAACGCGTAAGGCAGGGTCACCTGCTTGCGCACGATCTGCAGCGGCTGATCCTGTTCGGCCAACCACACGAAGCCGGTGCGCAGGATGTCATGGGCGTCCAGGGTGGCCTGCCAGGCCTGGCGGAACTTGTCCGGGTCCAGTCCTTCGACGTCCAGGCACATCTGGTTGATGTAATCGCCAGAGGCCTGTTCATATAGCGTGTGGAACAGCATGCCTTGCTGCATCGGTGACAACGGGTAAATGTCTTCGATGCTGTGTGCCGTCATCGGCAAGCCGTCCAGCGCGGATTGGCTCAGGGTCGCCAGCGGGAAATCCGACGGCGTCACCGCTCCGGCGCCCGGCAGGCAGCAATGCTCCACCAGGCCAGCCAACTCACGGGCGTAGTCATCGGCCAGGCGCTGGATGGTCGACTCGTCGAAACGTTGGGCACTGAAGGCCCAACCCAGGCTGAGTTCGCCGGCGTACACCTGGCCATTGAGGATCAGGCCGTTGGCCAACGGTGCCTCTGCGTTTTGCTCCGGCCCACGGGCCTCGTCGCAAGGCGCCCAGAGCGGTACATCGCCATCGTCAAAACTGCTGTCGAACTGGCCCAGGTAGTTGAAGGTGATCTGTGGTGCAGGCAACTGCGCCATAGCCTCACGCGTCTCTGTCTCGGCAAAGGTAGACAACACACCAAAACCCAGGCCTTTATCGGGGATGGCGCGCAGTTGTTCCTTGATGTTTTTCAGCGAACCCGCCGGGTCACCGGCCGGGGTCAGCTTGACCGGAAAAGCACTGGTGAACCAACCGACGCTGCGGGTCAGGTCAACTTCATCAAACAGGTCTTCACGGCCATGCCCTTCCAATTGGATCAAGGTGCTCGCCTGGCCGGTCCAGCGGCAAATCACCCGCGCCAGGGCCGTCAGCAGCAGGTCGTTGATTTGCGTGCGATAGGCCGCCGGGGCGTCCTGCAACAGGCGCCGGGTCTGCACCGAGTCCAGACGGCTGTACACCGTGAGGCCGTCCTGGTTGGTCTGTCGACCACCTGAATGGTCCGAGGGCAACTGGGCTTGAGCATCACGCAACTGCATTTGCCAGTAAGGCAATTGCTCCAGCGCCTCCTCCCGGGCAAAGCGAGCCAGCCGCTCGCCCCAGGCCTTGACCGACGAAGTCTTGGCCGGCAGTGCCACGACACGACCCTGCTGCAGTTGCTCGTAGGCGGTCTGCAGGTCTTCGAACAGGATGCGCCACGACACGCCATCCACCGCCAGGTGATGGATCACCAGCAGCAGGCGCTGGCTGCCGTCGGCCAGGGTCGCCAGCACCGCGCGCAGCAGTGGGCCATTGCTCAGGTCCAGGCTGCGCTGAGCTTCATCGCCCAGTTGCTCCAGCGCCGAAGCGTCGGCGATGCTGCGTTGCCACAGCAAAGGTTGCTCGCTGACCGGCTGGTAAGTCGCTCGCCAGCCATCAGCCTGCTGGACGAAGCTCACGCGCAAGGTATCGTGCTGCACCAGCAGGGCGTGCAGGGCGTGTTCCAGATGTTCAGGGTTCAGCGGCTGCGTGGTCTTGAGCAGTACCGACTGGTTCCAGTGGTGCCGTTCAGGAATGGCCGTGTCGAAAAATGCCTGATGAATCGGCAGCAATACACTGTCGCCGGTCACCGGGCCCTGATCGATCAGCAGTGCACCCTCACCCAGCTGCGCCACCGAGGCCAGGCCTTGTACGGTCTGGTGCTGGAACAGCTCTTTGGGGGTAAATCGAATCCCGGCCTGACGCGCACGGCTGACCACCTGGATCGAGATGATCGAGTCGCCGCCCAGTTCGAAGAAGTTATCGGTGACGCCAATCTGCGGCACCTTGAGCACGTCCTGCCAGATGGCGACGATGCGCTGCTCCAGCTCGTTATGGGGCGCGATATAGAGTTTGTGTTGCGGCTCAAGATCCGGTTGCGGCAAGGCCTTGCGGTCGAGTTTGCCGTTGGGGGTCAGCGGCAGTTGCTCAAGGAACAACCACTGGGTGGGCACCATGTAATCCGGCAAGTGTTCACGCAAGCTGGCTCGCAGGGCTTCCTGGGTCGTTGTGGCCTGCGACAGCACCACGTAGGCAACCAGTTGCTGACCGTTCGCGCCGTCCAGGGCCAGCACCACGCCTTCACGTACACCTGGGTGAGCGAGCAGGCGGCTTTCGATTTCTCCCAGTTCGATGCGCTGGCCACGAATCTTCACCTGGTGATCGATACGGCCAACGTATTCGATCACGCCGTCATTGCGGTAACGGGTCAGGTCCCCGGTACGGTACAAACGATCGCCGGTGGTCGAGAACGGGTTCGGCACAAACTTCTCGGCGGTCAACCCCGGACGCAAGAGGTA